>PNIA01000016.1 GCA_002877855.1 Caldisphaera sp. | reverse complement strand
GGGGCCTCTCGGATGCCAACCGAGCGCTCTTCCAGTCTGAGCTACCGGCCCTCAATACTGGTTATATTAAAACATGTTTATAAGAGTTATTTTATTATTAACTATTAATATAAATAATTAAGATAGCTTTTTTGCAAATTCATCTGCTAGACTGTAGTATTTCTTCTTTAAATCTTCCACTATGTTTTTATATTGATTTTCAAGCTTTGTTTTGTTTTCATTATTTTTATTCTGTAACAAATTAACGTATTCTTTTCTTAAATTTTCTGTTGTTTTTTCCACAATAGACATCGTGATCACCATTTATAGAATTTATTAAGAATAAGAATTTAAATATTATGGTTTATTTTTTAATGCTGGTGTTTAATGTGAAATACAATGTAGATAGAAGGTATTTACTTATAGTTTCATTAACAACATCTTTTGCTGCAATTTTAACTCCTCTCGATAGTACCATCGTAAGTGTTTCTTTACCCTTTATTTCAAAATCGTTAAGGATGAGCTATATAGAAACTATATGGGTCCCTCTTGGGTATTTGATCGCTTTAACAGTGCTTTTGCTTCCATTAGGTAGGTTTTCTGATATTAAGGGGAAAAAGAAGCTTTTTACAACAGGATATCTGATATTTATTATTGGCACAATAATGAGCGGATTATCGGTAAATGGATTAGAACTAGATGCTTGGCGTATAGTTCAGGGTATTGGGGCAGCATTTATTTTATCTGTTGGAGGAGCAATTATAACTGAATCGTATCCTTCAAATGAAAGAGGTAAAGCCTTTGGTATTTGGTCTTTTTCTGTGTATCTAGGAACTACTATTGGGCCGTTTGTTGGAGGAATAATAGTAAGTATTACTACATGGAGATTTATATTTTTTGTAACAGCTCCTTTGGCAATAATAGGTTATATATTATCACAAATTTATATTAAAGAATCTAAAGTTAGAGTTAATTCTTCCATGGATTATATAGGATCAGGGCTACTAATTGCAAGTCTTCTATTGTTTATTTACGGATTAACCTATGGATCATTCGTTGGATGGAATTTATTAGGGATGTTTTCTTTAACAATTGGATTAATATTATTTGTGTCTTTTATTCTATATGAATCTAAGATAAAAGATAGAGCAATATTAAATATTTCATTGTTAACTAATAATATAATGTTTGCAACAGGAAACTTTGCCGCTCTATTAAACTACACTGGTTATTTTTATTTGTCATTTTTCATTTCTTTTTATATGCAAAGAATCCTTGGATTTTCTCCTCTAATAACAAGCATAGCATTGATCTCTCTATCATTGTCAATGGTGGTTTTTTCACCAATAAGCGGTTATTTGTCTGATAAAATTGGTTCTAGATTTTTAGCAACATTTGGCATGATATTAATTATGATAGGTATGTTACTTTTAATTCCTCTTGGTTTGCATGCCAAACTAATAGATATTACAGAAAGAATGATTATAATTGGGCTAGGCATGGGTATATTTTCATCTCCAAATACTAGCGCTGTTATGGGTTCAGTAACAAAAGATAAGTTAGGTGTTGCGTCTGGTACATTAAATATGATGAGATTTTTGGGTCAATCATTAAGTCTATCAATAGCAAGCCTTATAGTTTCTGTTTATATACCATCTAAGATTTTATCATCAATATTTACAGGTTTAAACATAAGCAATATTAGTGTATCGTCTCAAGTTTTCTTATTTGGATTGAGAAGGCTCTATTTAATTACTTCAATACTAATAGCAATTGGAGCAGCGCTTTCTTTTCTTAGAAATAAAGAATAGCGTGCGGTCTTCCAGGATAAGAGTAAGATGATACGGGGTTTTTACCCCCAAGCTCCATCTTCTCCGCAAATTGTGAACGCTTGCATCCGAGCCCAGGTTGCTCCCTTCCGGACCTAGCCAGGTTCTCTCGGTTAAGACCGTAGCAATCTATCCTCCAATAGATGCCCGGTCTCTGCAAGCTCCACAACGCGAAGTTCATCGAAGCTTAGGGACCTCTCGTATCATTTTACTCTTATCCTGGAATTACTGGTCCCGCATTGCGCCTTCGGTTATAAGGGACGGCGAATCCCTCAACCCTACCCGCACGCATTTTTATTATATGGAAAAAGAATTATAAAAAACATTTCCTCTCTTATGTATTGATAGCCTATTATATAATTCATATTGGTTAAATATTAGTATAACAGATTTTACTGAAATTTAGGTTATAGATCTTTTTATGCTAGGTTTATGTCTATTTCTGACCTTCAATCCGCTCTGAAATATGAAAGTCCCATAGATCTTGAGGGTTACCTATAGGAGCTACTCTGATTCCTCCCTTCAGGTAGAAGTAAAGTTACTCTAACTCCTCATCCTTAAAGTTGACCTAAGGGAAACATCTCAACCTTCCTTCTTAATTTAGCAACAAGGTAAAGGTTTACCTCATATTGAGAAACATACCGTATTTGATTAGTACCTTTTTTAATTTTTGTTTTAAACAAGCCTTAAAAGCTTTACCCGCCATTAATATTAAGGTTTAACGTTTTTTATCAAAGCATATATTGTTAAGATAAATATTTGAATTATGGGAAATAAGATGAATTACATTGTAGAGACAGAAAGGCTCATTAAAATATATGGTAATGGAGTAAAGGCGCTAGATGAACTAAATCTAAAATTGAATTCAAGAATTTCTTGCATAATAGGTAGAAATGGAGCTGGAAAAACTACATTAGTAAAGATTTTATCTACTCAATTAAAACCAACTTCTGGATTAGCAAGAGTTCTCGGTTATGATGTAATTAATGATAAGCATGAATTAAGGAAAATGATTTGTAGTATACCTCAAGAAGTCAAACCAGGAGGAATTTCATCGCCATTAGAACATGTAGTTATGTATCTAACGGCTAGAGGTTTTTCTATTAACGAATCAATAAGAATAGCTAAAAGGGTTTTGAAAGATATAGGCTTGGGAGATTTTATTGATAGATCTTCCGATGAACTCTCAGGGGGTATGAAAAGGAAGATATTTGTTGCTATGGCAATTGCCTCAAATGCTGAGATAGTTTTTCTTGATGAACCAACGGTTGGACTTGATCCAATATCTAGGCTTGAAGTTTGGGGTGCGATAAGGGAATTGAAAGGAAATGTTATATTAACAACCCATTATATGGAAGAAGCTGAAACATTGTGCGATCAAATAGCAATTGTTGATAAAGGAAGAGTAATAAGAACAGGTACACTAAGCGAACTTATGGAACCATTGAAAGGAAAAGTGAGAGTAGAAGGCATAGGAGATATAAAAATTGGGGATCTAAAGATCTCATATTTATCTGCAAATGATGCAAAATATTTGCTTGAAAAAAATATTTACACAAAAATTACAATAAAGCCGGTAAGCTTAGAAGACATATTGATTTTAAGTGGTGTTGAAATTGAAAGGGATGAAAATTAATTGGAGATTTATTATAGCATTTATTTGGTTCTATGGCTATTCTTCAATTAAAAGAGGTTTTTACTATGTTTTGTCATATTTGGCATTACCTCTTTCTCTTCTCTTCTTTATTTACATAGTTAGTAGGGGTCGTTTGATTCAATACGCAATACTTGGTGGGATTATATCAATAATAACAGGTAATGCGTTAACAGCTATAGGTGATACATCATTTTATAGGCTGGAGTTGAAGATTCAAGATTTATTGGTTGCTGCGGACGTTTCTCCGATAGAATATTTAATGGGACTAGGTTTTGGTAATTTAATATATTCGTTACCAGGTCTATTAGTATATATAATTATAGGTTTCATATACCATATTTTTGGTTTTGCTTTATTGGGATGGACAATCCTAACATTAATAATCGTAATGATTTCATCAACAGGATTAGCCTATTTAACTGGAAGCAGGGTTAGCCACATGAGAAATGCATGGGGTGTCGGATCTTTTTTATCAGTTATACTTACAATGCTACCCCCTCTTTATTACCCATATACTTATTTGCCCAAATATGCTCTATATCCCTTGCTATTATCTCCAGCTACACCTGCATCGATATTTCTTCAAGATATTTTAGCTAAGGGCCGATTAGATTTCATATTTCTTATTATACTTATAATAGAAACTATAATCTACATATACATGGCATTGTATTTGGGTAGATGGGAAGAATAATTTATGTATTATAAGATTCAAAGACTTTTCATTTTATATAATTTTCTAGAGCTTTATAGGTTTTTTATATGTTATATAAGATTTGTCTAATGAAATCATTATGTTACAAATATTTTTTAAATATTGTTATAACTTAAATTTATTCTTAAAATATTAGGAAAACATATAATCATTTTTCTAATATATAATAAGGGAGAGTAAAATGTGCAGGATGTTTTTATCAGTTTCGGAAAAAAATGAACTACTAAAGGTTTATGAATCTTTAAGAAAGGCAGCAGAAAGTGATATTTTTTATAATAAAGTTCAGCATAATTCAGGATGGGGTTGTTTTATAGCCAATAAACAAGAATCTATATTATATAAAACTCTTACGCCTATATATAAAGACAAAGAAATTTTAAATGCATTAAAGGATAATCAACTTTATTATTCAATCTTCCATGCAAGGCTAGCAGGTGAAAATCAACCTACTAGAGGCTTTGTGGATTCTCATCCTTATGTTATTTATACAGATGATAGTTTAATTGCTTTGGCGCATAATGGTAGCATTGAAAAAAATGCTGTCAGCAAGGAATTAAATTTAAGACCAGAATTATATACTGACACAGAAATTCTTGCATTACTATTTAAAAAATTTCAGGAATATGACATAGAAAAGGCTTTAGGAGAAGTCAATAAATATATAAAAGATATTGGGGCATTTAATGGTACTTTTAACGTTATAGCAATTAAAATTAAAAGACAAGAAAGTACAATTTCTCTTTCTTCTGCATGCGTATCAGATTATCCTAATGAAGAAAACAAAAAATATAGAACCATGATATTGTTTAACAATGGTAAAACATTTTTAGCTATGTCATCGACTGTTGCATATTATTATGGAATCATTGATGAAAATTTAGAATTAAAAAATACAAATAGCAAAATTTGTGATATAGGAAAAGTTTATTCTAGCAACATTCTCCTTAGTAAAGCATGATCAGTTATTCATTAAAATAAATTTAAATGTATGAAGTATATATAAAAACTATTTATACATAGACAAAAGAATCTATTTTGGGAGAAATATGGCTAACAACAATAGACCAATAGAATATTTGGCAATGACAAGAATTCTTAGAAGCATTTCAGCTGGAATGATAGCTATAGTATATCCATATATCACCATAAAGATGTTACATATGAGCATATTTACATTAGGATTAATTTATGCTTCAGCAGGTTTTTCTACAGCCGTTTTTTCTTTAATTTTTGGCTATTTTGCTGATTTATTAGGAAGAAAAAACGGCCTATATCTATCTTCTCTTCTTTTAATTTTATCTTTTATCTCTTTATTTATAAAAATTAATTTCTCAACGGCAGTAATATCTGCAGTCCTAGGGGGAATAAGCAATACAGGCTCGATGGCTGGAGGAGGTATTGGAGGAGCATTTGCTCCAGTACAAAATACTATTATAGCGGATCTAACATCTAGAAAAAATAGAACAACTCTTTTGTCATTATTGTCATTTTTTGGCAATATAGCAGCAACTGGAGGGACATTATTGGGAGGAGTTTTTAGCTATAATATGGAAATACTGCTTGCGCTAATAATAAGCATTGCAGCCTTTTTACTTATAATACCTATGAAGATCCCAGAAGTTAAGGCAAAGGAATGGAAAATAAAATCAACAGGAACAACTGCAAAATTTTCAATTACAGGAATTCTTAATGGCCTATCAAGTGGTTTAATAACGCCATACCTAATTCCATTTTTTATAATGTTTTATGATTTACCAAGGCCCATAATGAGCATCTACTCTACCATAGCTTCATTACTAGCTACGTTTTCAATGCTTTTAGCCCCTAGAATAGAAAGCCATATGAGTTTCGTAAAAGCAATAACTATAACTAGGGGAATTACTGTGCCTTTAATGATTGCATTTCCTTTCGTTCATATGCTTTATATATCTGTGATGCTTTATATATTCTATCCTATGTTAAGAGTTATAGCAATACCCATACAACAATCCGCCATGCTATCTATGGTTCCACCAGAAGAAAGAGGAAGGATATCCGGATATAATCAAGGTTCAAGACTAGGTTTTTCATCTCTCGGGGTCGTGATCGGAGCTCCTCTTATGAATTTTACCAGCTATTATATACCGTTTATATCATCAAGTCTATTGCTAGCAATAAACGTGTATTTATATAATTTATTCTTTAGCAAAGGAGAAACAAAAATTAGTATTGCAGAATAAACTTACGCCTTATAAAAATTTTATCATAAATTTATAATATTATATTTTTGAATGAAATATAAAGGGCGAAAAACATGATTGGCAATGACTATTTAAGGAAGATGTTGTTAGATGTTTCATCAAAGTCTATTGACTATTTAAGGAAGAATTTTTGTAATAATAGCGAGCTAGAATTAATAAGGGGAGAAACGATTAAGGCCGATTTGATTTCAGAAAAAATAATCATAGATGAGCTGAAAAAATATGATATAAGCTTTAAAATTGTTACAGAGGAATCAAATGTTGTAGGCTCAGGAGACTATACATTTGTTGTGGATCCATTAGATGGAAGTGTAAACTATGAAAATTGCATTCCTTGGTGCTCAGTTTCTATAGCAGTATTACCTCCAAGAAGTAAAGAAATAATCGCTGGAGTAGTCTCCCCAGTTTCTTCTGGCATGCCATTTTCTTTTGCAAAAGGCTACGGGTGCTATGAGGGAAATAAAAGGATAGAGATAAACAAAGAAAATAAATCAAACATAATTTTTACTTATGTTGAAAGCGAGAAGGAAGCTAATATTATGGCTTCCATAGTAAAAGAAAAACGCGGTTTAAAACTTAGAAGCTTAGGAAGTTCTGCTTTAGAATTGATTTATACTTCCTTAAACAGATCCTATGCATTTGTTGATTTAAGAAGTAAGTTAAGAAACGTAGATGTAGCTGCTGCATTAGGTTTTTTAAGTGAATGCGGGGGAATAGCGTTTGATGAAAAAGGCAATAGTTTAACTATTGATACTGATAAGGTTAGCGTGATAGGTAATGTAATAGCATCATTTAATAAAAGTAATGTTGTCAATATAATCAAAATTCTATCAAATAAAAATATTGTTTAGCCTATATATTATTTAAATTCCTAACATCTTTTGGTATTTTACATCTTAAAATAGCTATTATACCCCCTAATCCTTCTATGCTAGGAGCTATTAAAGAGTCTTCAGTAATTATAAAAATCTTTGCGTTTGTTTTTTCTGCATTTTCTATTATCTCTTCAGCCATTTGCCTTTCATCATCATTTATGTTATATAAAAGCTTGTCAATAACAACGACTTTATCTATAGCTCCGATTTTCGCAGCATAATAAACATCTTTTAATGTATATGCTACCATATCTGAATTATTAACTACATTTTTCATAAATTCTTCAAGAACTTCTTGGGCCAGTATTGTTGTAAACTCTCTTAATACATTTATTATAGTTTGCCTTCTAAGTATTTCGTTAATACCAGCAAATCCTCCGTTTGAAACATTATCTACTATTACTTTCAGTTTGTTATTATTAATTTTTATTTTTTCTGCTAGTCTATCCTTTAAGTAACCTGGACCAGCAATGACTAATATATTAATTTTTTCTTTTGATATATAGTTTATTATTCTGCTATTAACTTCATTTAAAACATGCTCTATTTCTTCTTCTCTATTAGGGCTATCCTTTCCACTAATATTGAGAGTTTGATTTTCAAGTTGATATACTCCTAAAGACGTTATTAAAGAAATTGTGTATTCATCATAATCTATTGCCACAATTAAAGCTCTACCTTTAGGCCCGCTTGATTTAAATTTGTTTATTGTTCTATCGTCCCATTTGGGATATCTTTCAATTATAATTTTTTGTCCAATTGATATATATGCTGATTGATGTTTTCCTTTTACTCCAAACTTTTCTGGCCCCTCTTCTATAATTCCAAATATTCTTAACTTACCAGTTAAGGGCTGAAATTCTGTTTTTTCTACTCTTAACTTTATGTCGATAGGTCTCCTCTCTTTAGATTTAGAATCCTTTAAAGATATATCTCTTAAAACTTTTGTATAAATAAAATCCCCTCTCTTTAGATTTAACATGATTATCCATAGATCCTCTTCGCTTTCAGGCACTACCCAGATTTGATTTTTATTGTTATTTATCTCTATCTTCATGGTTTTCACTATTCTTCTACATGATACTAATTAAATTCTCTTATCTTAAGATTTCCCATTTGAGTTAAGAACTATCCGATCTTAAATAAGCTTACTTTAAATTATTTATCAATTTTTCGATTTGAATTTTTTTAAAATTAAAGATAGAATTATCTATTCATGTTATCTTTTTATTTCATTTACATGCTTCATTTAGGCCTTTCTAAAGAAATTTTATCTTTTTTGTTATTTTGTAATGATTATACTATTATAAATTTTATGTAAGATTAAAACAATAAGTTTTTCTAAATAATCATAAATTTGCTTAATGCCATTCAAATGCTTATGCATTCGATAGTATGCTAATGTATATTTTGAATATATGTTTTGAATAATATAAAAGTTTCAGAAAACTTAAATATTATGAAATGTATAAAAAATGTGGAGGAATAAATTTGGCTGTAGATCCAAGAAGGACTTTACCGACGAAAATTAATTTGATAAGGTTAAAAAGAGATCTTGCTATGATCAGAAGAGTAAGGAGAGTTATGGAAGAAAAAAGAGAAGTGCTACTACATTATATAAGAAGTACTGCAGAAGATTATGATAAATATCAAAATGAGGTTTTCGGAAACATTGTTGGTCTTTTTACATCATATTATAGAGGGGTTGCATCAGAAGGTTTATTAAAGGTCAATGAGTATGCAGAGTCGGTTCAAGAAAGCTTTAAGATAAAAACTGGGATTAGAGTTTTGTTTTCGGTGAAGACTCCGATCTTTTCTCCAATTCTTGAAAGCCTGGCTAATCCTGCATTTCAACCTGGTTCTTCTCCAGATTTGATAGAAAGTTATATTAAACTAAAAGAAATATTACCGTCAATACTTAATTTGGCTATGTATGAAGAAACCATTTTAAGGCTCATTGATGAATTAAAAGATACTCAAAGATTGATAAATGCCCTTGATTACGTCATATTGCCAAGTTATGAAAAAACAATCAAATATATTACTTCAGTGCTTGACGAACGTATGAGAGAAGATTTCGTTAGATTGAAAATGCTTAAAAGAAAACGTGTTCAAGCTGAAGAAAAAACGCAAGAAGTTATTATGGAACGACGATCCCAACAATAACCAGTATAATTCCTAGGGCGAGCAGTAATTTAAGAAATCCTGACGGTGTTAAATTCCATGTAGCTCTTAATGCCTTCGCCAAAACTATTATAACACCAGCTATAACAAATGTTAGCAAAATTGCAACACCAGCAAATGCTATATAATAGCTTACTCCGTTTGTTGAAACACCTGGGATGTGAGATATTATCATACCAAATATCTGATGTATAGCCTGAAGAGACATATTTTACACCTTCATATATTAAACTAATCCTGAAAAAAACTTAGTCTATAATAGTTAGTATTACTTACTTTCATCTAAAATTTATAAAAATATGATACAGAAAATTTATAATTCTTTAGTGCTTCTTCAATTATTTCTGTTTTACTGCTCTTTTTTGTTAATATAACAACATAGCCGATATCCATTATTTTTTCTGTTTCATTTTTTCTTAAATTACTTAAAATTTTTCTATATGCATTGATTGAAAATTGAGGTGTTTTACCTGTTATTTTTCTATATTCATCTTCAATAATTTTAAGATTTTCAATAGAATTTACAGCTATTGTTACATTTTCTTCTCCAAAATTATTTTCTAATTTAACAATGGTTTGAGATATTTTTTCTGCACAATCCCTTAATGGGGTACAATAGTTGATTGTTCCTAGCTCAGGTATTTTTTTGCTATCAATCCTTTTTATTGGTTTTGTCAAGTATTCATCAATCCTTTTCTTTATTAAGTAATCAACACTACTTGGTCCATTTCTTGATCTTACATATGTTGCCTCTTCTATTAGTTTCTGCATATCTTCAATTTTTTGAAGCTCTCTTTTTGCAAATCTCAACACTTCATTGAACATATCTTCATCTAAAAACTTCATTTGCCTTTTTTCTCCTGGAGATAGTGAAATTAATGAAATAAGACCGTCATCGTATGACGACGAAGAATATGAAATACAATTTTTATCATTATTTATTTTACTTGTTGATATAATTGCCTCATATCTTTTGTTATCTCTTTTGCAAATGCTAGTTGATAAATTTAATGGCTTCCATTCTTTATTAATTCTGTTTAATCCATCTTTAGCAATGCAAATTCCCTTTTCCATTGGTATGCATATATTTGAAACAGCTTCAATTTCTTTTCTATCAACTTCATAAGCCTTTAAAGGCCCTCTAATTAAGATATAGTCCAAGCTACCTGAATTTCTCAATATATCAAGATATTTAACAGCAGTCCACTCATCCTTATTTAAAACTTTTAATGGAATCGGTATCAAATCAGCTTTGCCCGAAGAGTCTGATAAAAAGGATTTATAAGCTATAATTTTGTTATATGTGTTTAGCGCTTCACTGGGTTTTATAATTGACTTTTGAGCAAGAGCCTTCCTCTTCATTATGTCCGATGAATTATAAAAAGTAATTATTTTAGCCTCATTCCCGTCTCTTCCTGCCCTTCCAGATTCTTGATAAAAATCTTCAATGCTTTCACTAGGCATAGCATGAATAACAAATCTAATGTTAGGTATATCAATACCCATGCCAAAAGCCTTTGTAACAACGGCCAAGTTTGTTCCATCTCCTTTATTAGAAATTTCTACTAATTTTTTCTCAACATCCTTTCTTTTCGATTCGCTTAGCTTACCATGATAAAACAACACTTCTTTATTTATTTTATCTTTAAGCCATATTGATAAATCTTCTGCATTAAACCACCACATATTTTTACTTTCTACGTATGGCACAAATATAAGACCTAGATACGGATAAGATATAGTTTTGGCCCATTTTTCTAAAGATACTATATTTTCAGCCAATAAATTAAGTCTTTCATTTCCAGACTCAGGAACTGGTATTACATCAAATTTTAGTTCATCTCTTATTGTAGGGGCAATTAAAACTATTGGTTTATTGTTGTATTCTATAGATATTGTTTCTTGGGTTTTTAATGAAATCTCATGTATATCGACATTACTATGGTTATAGCCTAATCCATCGATTATATCATCTATTACATCTTTTGGTGCAGTAGCTGTTAAAGCTATAACGGGCGGATATCCGTTTTTTCTTAATTTTTGAAGTTTTGTAGCCATATATAAATAGCTTGGTCTAAAGCTAAATCCCCATTTTGATAGTGTATGAGCTTCATCCAAAACAACTATAGATGGAAAACCATTTTCAAATATATCATCTATTACATCTGTTCCAAATCTTTCTGGAGTCAAATATAAGAAGTCAAGAAAACCTGATTTTGCTAGCATTATGATATCTAATCTTTTTGTTTGAGAAATGCTTGAATCTATATATAATGTATTAAAACCCTTCCTTTTTGCATTTTCTACTTGGTCATGTATCAATGCTTTCAATGGAGATACTATAATTGCTGATCCCCCAAATCCAGAATCTGCTAAAACCTTTGATGAAATTTGAAATATTGCACTCTTACCCGCTCCGGTTGGCAATATTATTAGCTCTGCTGTCGGATTTTCACTTTTTATCATTTTTAGAAGCGCAGAAATTCCTGTTTCTTGATATGGTCTTAGATTGGATCTCCAAATTTTTTGAAATATTTTGTTGATTTCATTAATTAAAATTTTATCATCAATTTTTGCTTCTTTAATGTTAGCATTTACTTTCGGATTTACTAATTCAACATAATTTTTGTTATTAAAGAGGCCTAAAGCTCTAGATATCGTATTTCCTCCATATTTTGATGCCAGTTCTAGAGCTCTTCCGATATAATATTCATACATGTTATTTAAATTATTTATATATGGCGCGTTATTAGCTAATCTTTCAGGAAATAGCAATACGATATTATCTGCAACAGAAGAAATTTCAGGAAAAGCTTGATTTAAACTCCAAGATATTATACCAATTTTTCCTGAATTAAACCATAGTTCTGCATCTTGAATCGAATTAATTAAGATTGAATCAATTGATTTTGATATAATTTCTGCTAGTGCATTATTAGGGGTTATAATCAATTTTCTTCCTTCTTTATTTATTAATTTAATACTACCTTCAATAATTTTATCTGGATCTCTGATCTCATTAGAATATGAAAGAACGTTTACCTTTGATTTATCTGTGCCAGAAATATTAAACAGTTTTGATATATTTGGATATATAAAACCATCAACCCTTAAATTCTTAATTTTTGAATTGATCCTATCATTTATAGTTAATCCATTAGAATTTTCATCATTTTCTTTGCATGGAATAACTTCACCTAAGTTTATTAATTCTTTTTCCCAAAGTGTTAATCCATGCACTAATAAACAGTCTTCTGAATTACCTGTGCAATCTAGCTTAGCATTCTCTATATCATTTATACAATCTAGATCCCAGGGCTCAACTTGATCATTAATTTTTATTTTGTTTGTATTCTTAACTATATTACTGGCTATTAAATAAGGCAAAGACTTATCTAAGGAATTCCCTCTTTTGATTACTGCTGCCTTTGCAATATCACCTCTTCTGTTTTTTAAAACAGCTATAGAAACCCTTGCTGCATAGTCCCACGATGTACCATTTAAAGGTAAATCTTTTATTATATATGGTTTCCAAATAGGCTTTATTAAACGGGGTTTATCGGTAATAATAACTTCATTAGATTCGTATCTTTTTATTTCTGTATTGGGTAAGCTATAAGCTAATTTAACTTCATCTGGCATATTATTCCAATCTATTTTCAGATTCTCTAAGACAGTTTTGGAGATTATTGCTGCATCATATACTGCTTTTGCATTTTCTACACTCGATGGTATCATTAAATTAAAATATGCAGAAACCAATGAAGGCTCTGAATCAGGGAATGCTATGGTGTATAATGCTTTTGCATCTATCTTATCTATATTGTTTTGCAGATTGCAATTCCCCCAATAAATTATTTTCGACGGCTTGACAGATTCTAACAATGATTCCAATCCCTCGTAAGGGTCTCCAATTCTCCATTCAGATCCGCTTGGTGGTATTGATATTATTATTCCATCAATATATGCACTTATTTTATTTTTAGTACAATACAGAGATATTAAATCGGCTTTTTTTGATAGTATAGATTCTTTCCCTAATATTTTGCTCGCCTCTTTTTCCCATTTTGTTATTCCTAAAGCTAGCAAAGCATTTCTAGCTTCCATTATTGATCTTGATGTTACAGAACATCCTTTAGATGAAAGCAATATTAAGTCTTCATATAATCCCAGCCTTACCAAGTAATCAGATAAGTACTCAGAATCCTTTGGGCATTCTTTCATTTCTCTAATTAATTTGCTTAATTTCAATCTATCTAATTTATCATCATTCAAGAAAAGTTGTGCATATTTTGAAAATTCATTCCTTGAAGTTTTTAAATGCCATTCAATTAATTCTATATAAACTTTTTTAAAAATATTAGAAACTCTTTTTTTACTACCATTTAAATATCTTTTAGAATTATAATAAATTAAAGAAAATATTATGCCAAATAATGTTAATATAACTGCCATTGTTAGTATCTCAATAAGCAAGCTCAACACCACTATTATTAAGTATTACTATGTTTAAGAGTTAAAAAGGGGTAACAGGGTTAAATGAAATAAAATATTCATACAGAAACTATGACTGCCATATTTGTTATTAAAAACTTGTACAGCTTTCTCACAGTAGATTCTTTTATACTAACAGAGTTTGCTATTTCTTTTTGGCTTATATCGTAGTTATTTAACCTAGAAATTAAGTAAACACTTGCTGCAGCTATCGCTTCTGGTCTTTTTCCGTACAATGTTTTCCCTGAAGATATGGATTCTCTGACAAATCTTATTGACTCTATGGCTAAATCTTGGGGTAAATTTAAATCTGATATTATTCTATTAACATAAGATAAAACTCTATCGATATATCTATCTGAAGTCCTTTGATACGTAGCTCTAATCATTTCCTGATTTTTTAAATATTTTTCAAATATTCCTAATTCATTAAGTTTCTTTTTACCCTCCCATAGTTTATTGTTATCAATATTAAAATATTCCTCAATTTCGCTTTGTGATATATTTAAATTATAAATTTCTACTACTTTAGAAAATGCGGCTGCTACTATGGCGCTTTTATCTTTATAAGAACCAGCGTTTTTATCTATATAATTGTGAAGCATATCAGCCAATGTATCCTTAGCTCCTCTAGATAAATCAAATGTGCTAGCAGCTTTGTTTGCTAATGAGAATAAATCTATTTGAGGTCTTTCATCTCTCGAAACAGCATGCCTAATATTTTTAATTAAAGTACGATTTGGTATTTTCATATAATTCCTTTTTTTAGGCTTTTCAAAACTTAGATCCCCTATACCCATATCATGCCTAAGACTATTTATAGCTTCGGAAGCTCTTTCCACCCCTTTAGTATTTTGCATTCCCTTTTCATTAAATTTACTCCATTCAGATTTCTCACTTATCAAATTTTCACTAACAATACTACCGCAATTAGGACAGACCAACTTTCCATCAGGCGTTGAAACAAGAGGCGAATAGCCGCAATAGGGGCATTTAAAAGAATTCATAATTTTATCACCTGCTCCTATAGTGTCTTTGCCTTTCGCCCACAGCTTTGTGGGAAATAAAAATGGGTTGAATAAAATCAAAATTCTCTATATCTATAGGCTTTATGACAGCATATGGTTTATTAACATTACCTATAACATCTTTTATTTTTCCTATAGGATCGAGTTTGCTATTAAATAATTTATCATTTATCTTTAATTTTATATTTTTGTTTATTATTTCAACTATAACATATTGCATTACTTTATTTTTAGGTTTGCCCAGCAATACTATTTTCTCTTTTTTATTCTTTGACACCAATAATATCTCCCATCTTTTTTAGTATTATCCACAAGGTAAGGGTAATACTAGAATATTTATTATTATAGCATAATTGAAAAAATTACAATATCTATATAAAAGTTTCTGAGTTTATTATTTAGGAAAGAATCGGTATACTAGGGTAATATTTAAAATTTAGTTTATGAAAACTTAATATAAATTATTATTAGTAAAATATCTTTAAAAATGATTAGTAATGAATATTAAATTTTCCTTATGTAGATATTGATTGAGGTGAAAATTATGGTAGAATTGCTTGGATTACATATGCCAGAAATAAAAAGTGGAGATGATTTGTCAAGGTTGATCTATGAAACTTCTAGAAAGGAGTATGGTGGGTTAAAAGAGTACGATATTATAGCCATTACAAGCAAAGTTGTCTCGAAGTCCAAGAGCTATATAATAAATATAAATAGCTTAAAACCTAGTCAAAAGGCAATTGAAATATCTAATAAATCATCTATGGATTCAAAATGGATTGAGCTATTGTTAAGAGAAAGTGATGATATATTAGCTGTTCTGCCAGTTAAAGAATTTTTTAATAGAAACATATTAAATTTAAAAAACTACGCATATAATATAGAAGATGCAAGGCAAGTTTTAGATAAATATCCATATTTATTTTTAACTAGAAGATCAGGATTAATTTGGACTGATTCAGGGATTGACTCATCAAATGTACCTGATGATTTATATGCTATTCCGCCCAAAGATCCTGATTTTGAGGCAGAAACAATATGGAAAAGCTTATCTGATATTGCAGGCAAAAAGATTGCAATTGTAATATGCGACACGGAAGTTTCGTTAAATGGGGCATCATTAGACAGGGCTATAGGTTGCTATGGCATTAAACCGATCGATTCTGGGTTCGGAAAGCATGATATTTATGGCAAGCCAAAATATGGAGGTGTTGATAATATTGCTGACGAAATATGTAGTTCAGCTGCTTTGATTTTAAAGCAAACTGATGAATCAATACCTGCTATAATAATAAGAGGTTTAAAATACGAATTCAGCGATAAAGGATTAAAATATTATAGATTGGATTCTGAAAAAGCTATGGAGGCAGTCAAATTAATTGTTACTAGGACAGGCATGATTCTTGGTTATGATAAGTTTTTAAAGTTTTTGAAACTTCTTTAAATATAATAAAGATTAATAGCATTTGATAGTCAAAAAAGTGGTGATAAAAATGAAAAATATCATGTTGTTGGGTTTTGGTAATGTAGGAAAAGCTCTTGCAAAAGAGTTAATCAGATTTGACAATATAAGTGTTTCAGGAATATTAACAACCAAAGGCTTATTAAAAATTGATGATAATTGGAAAAATGAACTAGATGATTTTATAAAGAAATATCCAAAATTGAATTTTTTAAATGCATCTATCGAAGAGTCTATAGAAAAAATTTTTCCTGATTTAATCATGATAACGATCCCCCCATCATATTACTGCGGTGAACCAAACCTAAGCATCTATAAAATCATTTTAAAAAATAATATCAGTGTTATAACGGCAGACAAAACTGGTCTAAGCATTGATTTTGATGGCATATATACATATTCTATTATTAAGAAATTGTTTTTTGGCTATAGGGCTACAGTTATGGCTGGTACTCCTGCAACAGATGTTGCAAAGGGACTAAGAGGAAGAGAAATTAAAGAAATAAAGAGTGTTTTGAATGCAACATCAAATTATGTTTTGTCAAAAGTAGAAAGCGGATATACATTAGATCAAGCAATAGAAGAAGCAAAAAGCATTGGCTTAGTCGAACCAGACCCAAATATAGACCTAGAAGGTTATGATGCTGCTGCAAAGTTAGTTATTATTTTAAATACATTACTAATAAAATCAAGTTTAAACGATGTTAGAAGAACACCATTAAGATACATAAACGAAAATGAAATAAGAAATGCAAATAAAGAAGGGAAGAGAGTTAAATATATAGCATCTTATAACGGTAAAGAAATGTTTGTTAAACCAGAAGTTGTAGATAAAAATTCAGTATTAGGTATGGTAAATGGAAATTATAATTCGATTGTTTTTAGCGTAGAAGGTGAATCAATAACATTAAGCGGTCCAGCAGGTCCTTCTAATAGAACTGCAAGATCTATGATTACAGACTTGCTAGAATTCTTAGAACGGTTTGATTAATAAATAATAATAAAACCTGTCATTTAAACTGGTAAAATGTTTTATAATAATAGCAATACTTTTTTAGTTACGAAAAGTTATAATAACTATTAATATGATGCCCATCCTATTTACCATATTGTATTTCCTAACAAAGTATTACAGTCCAAATGTAATTAGTTTGATCAAGTATTTAAATTAAACACCAACAATAGAAAAGGTAATATATGTTATAATCATCAAGGTTTTGTGGATTTTTTCTTTAGCTTAGGAAAAGGTTAAAACATAAACAACTTAAATTTTTATTTACTCTTTTTAGCTCTCATTTTATTTATTTCATTTGAGATCATTGCTAACAGCTTTGTTTTGTTATATTTTTTGTCGATAATAACAGCTTTGTTTTGCTCATACCATAACTTGGGATATTTTTTATCTTCAACTTTTGGATTTAATCCAAGTGATTTTAATGCTTCAATCATTTCCTCTACACTTGGTTTTATAACAGCTTTGTTTTTATTAACTTTTCTACCCATTCCTCTAGATAAATTAGAATCCAAATAGGCAGGCCATATTATTTGCTTGTCTTTTTCAGGCAAAAATTTCACCTTAACTTGCTTTTTGCATTAATTGTTTTTGCCTAATTGATGATAGCTTAACTTCTTTTTTCAACCATAATTCCATTAAAGGACATGTAGAAGGTTCATAATATCCCCCTAGTCCGCATTCGTCTATATGAGGGCATGTTGTGCATGGAATGTCTAGTATAGATGATAAACTAATGTTAAGTATCTTTGATTCTATAGGCTTTTCTGCAACAAACAATCTATATGTTCTTCTCCCATTGACTGTTACCTGTTCTCTTTTTATTAAACCTTTTTTTGACAACCTAAGAACAAGTCTTGAACCTTCCCTGCTGTCTAATCCCATCATTTTCCATAGTTCGCTCTGCAAAACACCTTCTTTGTATCCCTTTATTAAATCAAGTGCAGCTTTTTCGTTTTCATCTGAATTCCTTGGCATTCTCAACACCTTTGATAATATCTTAGTTTATTCTATTCTAACCTCACTAATAATATATAGGCTAAAAGATTTATATTTTTAGTATTTAGTGTAATGATAAAAAGTATAAAAATATGTAAAATAGATTGTTAATCAATGATAAAAAGTATAAAAATATTTATTGATCTTTTTATTGGTGAAAATTGCACAAAAATTTGAAAATAGGTTATTAATTCTTACCATAGTGTCTTATATGGTAATAAAGGTGAGTAAGCGTGGAGGATTCAGTTAAAGAAGCTAAAAAAATACTTGATGAAACAATAGAATTGGCCAAGAAAATCTATGGAAAAAGGTGGATGAGAGAACTAAACACAATCGAAGATAGATTAGGGAGAGATCCATATGATGTATTGGACTACTTGAGAAAGGAAGCAGAATCTAAGGGTATAAAATTGGAGAATAATGAAAAACCTAGCAATTCTTAGCTTTAAATTTATTTAATTTTCATAATATATATTAAAAAATTAAATGTTATATGGATTATCCGTAATTTTCTTCATATCTTAAACCTTTAGGATCAGCTTCATTTATTATTTTTAATTCCTCTTCACTTAATGGTTCAATAGTTGCCACTTTTTCGGGAACTAAAATTTTCATGCCTCCTGTAGATGATAATACTTGGTCTATACTAAAATTGGCAAGTACCCCTCTTAAGATTGGACCATCTTTAGTAAACTCTATCATAGCCTTATTGGTGCATAAAACTGTTTTTAGACCATTATCTATCCTAGCTTTACCACCACCTGTAATAAAATCAACTTTTTTGACTAAAACTCTTGGATCATGTCTTGCCCATATAATAATTTTTTTGACTAATGGATATAAAAAAGCTGTTGCTGCACCTCCTGGTAGCTTTACCTTTGGTTTTTCATAAGATCCTATTACAGTTAAATTTATATTAGCATAATCATCTATTTGTGCAGCACCAAAATACATTAAGTCCATTTTACCTCTTGCAGCCAAATCAAAGGCGTCAATAGTTGTAACTATTCCTATATGACCTTGCTCAGAGTATGGATCACCTGTCGATGGATTTATCTTTACTGATTCAGGTTGTGCCATGAATGGTTCAACAACGCTATGCCATATAAAATCTTTTTTTAGGTATCTAGCTGCATAAACCATAGCTATCTGGGGTAAAACACTATCTAACCCGTGATAAACATAATCCTTATTTTCTATATGACTTCCCAAGCATTTAATCATCAAATCAGTTGGCTTGGCGGACATTAGAACCACCTATTAATTAAATTTTCCTTAATCCATTCTATAGCCTTACCATTTTTTGCATTATTATAGTAATCCTCTATAGCCTTGTAATTCGCTTCGTATAGCGAATACATACCTGTAGGCCATGCTCCATTAGGTGAGTGAACTACTGCATCAACATTAAAAATTGTTGAAGAAAGTAATTCTGCATTTCTCTTCCTTAGTTCTTCTTTATCAACTATCTTCTCGGCTGCTATTATAACCTTCTTTGCGGCCCTTATTTTTAATTCATCTTCATACCTTGGGCCTAGAATTACTGAATCTCCATAGATATCACTCATATGAACATGAATTAAAGCTACATCAGGTTCAATTGCTTTAACAGCAACTATATCTTCGTTATAAAATGGATCTTTAATTATTTTCCAAGTTCCTATTGATTCATGTATTTTAACCAAGTCAGATCCTATTATACCTCTTACAGGCATAAAAGGTACTCCTTGAGCACCTGCTCTCAATCCAGCTATAATAGCACCACATGTATCTTCTAAATAATCAACTTCTTTTCTTTCCGCAGCCCTTCTTACTGAAGGAGACAATCCAAAGTGTTCAAAGGTAGCCATAGCAGCTCTAACCTTTTTTAATGAATTTGAAGCTACTAAAACATCAAGTCCAAAACCAGGTTCTCTATCTACAAATGATAGCCTTTTTTTCTCAGATTTTATAATTGCTGCTATTAAACTCATAGGGTTTCTAAAAAAAGTTATTCCACTAATAGTAATTTCATCATCATTGTTTATTAAACTCACAGCATCCTTCAGGCTCATTAACTTCTCAGAAGGCATATTCCCACAGTATTTTCATATACAGAAGAGGGTATTTAAATGTATACTAAATCAGCATATTTATCTAAATAAATTTATTTCACTGAATTAAGCGCTTTGGGCTTAATAGAGCTAATATTCCTCCTATTAACAATAAGATAAATCCTATTCCAAATCCCCCGAAAAACATGGTTATTGAAATAAATGATGCAATAATAAACAAAATCCCTGAGGCAACATTATCGTTTAGACTTGCTCCTATTATACCTATAATTCCTGCGATGATTCCAATAATTATGGGCATAAAGAAGAATAGAAAAGAAACTATAGCATAGTGCTTATAGTATCCCATCATACCATAATAACCATATCCCATCATACCATAATAGTAACCCCAACCAAAAATCATAAATAATCCAATAACAGTAGTTAATGCTATAATTATTATTGAACCAATTAATCCTAATAGCTTATATACTTCCATTTTCAATTGTACCCTTAAATTAAATATGTTTCTAAAGATTTTATTCTTGTGTATAATAAAAGAATTTAAAGATTATGGAACTAATTATTAGGATGGTAATCAATTAATATTTAAATAGCTTTTAGCAATATCTAATGCCCTTTCATAAGCTTTTTCTTCGTTCCCTTCTTTAACAAATTTTTCAAAATCTTTATCGTTTTCTACCATAAAATATAACTTATATCTAAGGCTTGCATCTTTTATATTTTTCTTTATATATTCTTTAAACCTTTTCATAGATGTAAATAAAGTTTTTAATTCGATGTCATTATTTAAAATTGCTACAATTTTTTCTAAAGCCCTTCTAGCAGCAATTCCAGATGCTCCTAAACTAGTAACAGATACTTCTATTTCTCCCCAAATATTTGACCTAAAAGGTAGAACAACATTTCCTTGTTTAGCATTTGCTGCATTATTTACCAATTTATTATATTTTATAGAAATTTCATAAGCCGTTTTGTTTAGTTCCTCGTTGTTTGTTGCAATTACTATAAGATCATTTCTCTTTATTAAATCTTCAATATCATTGATGTTTTTTATTGTTGTTTCGAATAACCTTAATCTATCATTTTGTCTATTTTTAAGCTCATCTGTAAATCTATCAGCTAAAACTGTAACCATCGCTCCTTTTTCAAAAAATGTTATTGCTCTTCTTGTACCAATACTTCCTCCTCCTATAACTAATACCTTTAAATAAGATGCATCAATATAAAGAGGTAGATAACCCATTATAATCCCACCTTTTTGAAATTTCGTCGGGATCTACAAAGCAAAGAGGGTCGTCTTCCCAAAAATTTTTATTTATTACATTAGCTCTTCCTCTACTTCCCCCACCACATATTTGTTTAAATGCGCATGATGAACATCTCTTTCCAACAAAATTATTGGATATATTGAAAAACTTTGTTAGCATAGGATTTGATATTTTTAATATATCTGATAGATTTTGCTTTCTGAGATCTCCAATATTATATTGATCTATAAATTGGCATGGTTTTACTAAACCTTCTGGATATATACTTATTGTTTTTCTTCCACAATCTCCTTGTGCTTCTATCATCTTTAAATATTTTAAAAAGTCATCTTTGTTTTTTGCTAATAAATTCGCCAAATATATGCCAATAAAATTCCCCCTTACTAATTGTATTTCCAACTTTGATTTATATTCTTTGGCTTTATCAATTAAGGAATTTGAGAGGTAAATTAATTGATTCTTTGTAGGGAGGTCATTTACTATGTTTATGGCTCTACCAATAGTATCTAACAAATATAAAGAAATTCTCTTGGCTCCAATTTTTGCAGCAAAATCGATCATATTCGGTATTTCCTCTACATTCCATTTAGTAATAGTGGTTCTTAACCCTATATCTATACCATATTTAATTGAGTTTTCAATACCCTTTAGTGTTAAGGAAAATGCCCCATTATAACCTCTAAATTTATCATGAAGCTCTGGGTAAATGCTATCAAGTGAAATTCCTACATAATCATAACCCAAATCTTTTAACTTCTTTGCGTTTTCCTCAGAAATTAAAGTACCATTGCTACTTAAACCTAACTTTGGTCTTTTATGCCCATAAAGCTTTTCTGATAAATCCCAAAATTCCTTTCTATATAAAGGTTCGCCACCTGTAAAGATTACTAAAGGAATTCCTAACTTAATAATTTCATCTCCTATTTCCAATAGTCTTTCTTTATTTAGCTCATCTTTATTGCTCTTTGAGGAAGCATCTATATAGCAATGCAAGCAATTTAAATTACATTTATATGTTATGTTCCAAAATATAACTGGCTTTAATGTATCTGAAAATGTTGAAGGCCTATCTTTACTATAACTACCTTTTATTTTTGTTGATACAGTGCCTTCACCAGTTACCATAACGCTGATAGGTATCATCTTACAACACCCGGTTTTAAATCTTCTAGGCTGTATATTATCATAATATCATTTGGTTTACATTCACTTTTTAAATTATTTGCAATACTTTCAATTTTATCCTTGCTTATTGCATGAACCATGGCATAACAATTATGCTTCCATCTCCATTCTGGTATAGATCTCCTCAATACTACATGTGTAGAAAAAATCTGTTTTGCTGCACAATGGCACAATTTCTCTTCATTTCCATTTGGTTCCATAACTATCATCCCATTCTCTTTAAATCCGAGCTTTTCTCCATCTAAAGATGCTCCTGGATCAGCTAGTATTCCATTTTTTAAAAGAGAATTAAGCAAATCCGTTAATTCCTGTTTGCTATATTTGTATTTTCTTAAAATGTAATCATAAGGACTTTCATTTATAGGTAAATTTCTTACAAATTTAACAACATCTTCGGGAACTCCCATGTCTTTTATAAGAGGAGGATTTTCAGGCAAGCTTGCATATTTTCCAGCCTTAGAAATTCCCTCAAATAAATCATATTTAACGCTCAATTTATAAGTTCTTTTAGATAATAGGACCACATATGATTTTGAATTGGAGTATTTCATAATCTTTTCAGCTAACTCTATCAATTCTTCATTGCTTTCTTTTTTTGCTACAATCCAAATGTTGTATCTTGGATGATTTCTTAAGTAGCTGTGCGTTATTGATGGATCTTTTAGCATTATTTCTGCAATTTTTCTATAATTTTCTCCTGATTCAAATGCAATAAGTGCTGCTTCTTTTCCTTGAGATCTAAAATTATAATAAAATCCAATCCTTTTAATTATTCCTTCATTTCTTAGTCTTATCAACCTATTTAAAAATTTTTCTTTATCTATGTTTAGTATATCTGCTATTTCTCCATAAGGATCAATATCAATAGGAAAATCATATTGTAATTTCATTAATATTTCTTTATCTAGTTCGTCCATACTCTTCACCTCTTTGCTAATAGATTGTTATATGATAGCCCATATTTAGACAGCAAACTACTATAACTTCCAGGTTTATAGAGACAAGCTGGGTCTTCTTCTAATAGATCATTTGTATAGGAAAATGCTCTGGCTCTGCTTCCACCGCATATATCCTTAAATTCGCAATTCCCACACTTCCCTTTTAATTCTGAAGACCTGAGCTTAATCATAATCTCAGATTTTCTATAAATATTAACTATACTATCTTTTCTTATATTTCCCACTGGGAAAGGTAGGAATCCGCTGGGATAAACGAAACCATCATGAGATACAAAAATTATGCCCTTTCCATCCCTTGTTCCATGCGTTTCTGCCATACTCTTGTTGTTAGGTTTTCCCATCATATCATAAAGCCTTTTTATTAGCCTAAAGTAAAGTTTTCCATGAGGAAGATCTTCAACTACATTGGCCCCTCTGTCTTCTAAATTTTTATATAATAGCACGATTCTCCTAAACATTGGCCCCTCTGATGTTCTAATTATTAAATTGTATTTGCTGGCCTCATATAAGAAAGCTGAAACATCTTCCCATTCTTCCTTTGTTAAGTCTTCATTAGTCTTTGCTCTACCCACTGGAATCAAATAAAATACTTCCCATACATTTACATTCAGCTTATTAATTAATAGATTAACCATATCAGGTAGTCCATTAACTGTAGACCTCATTACAGAAGTGTTTACTTGTACCTTAATTCCTTTATTCATCATCTGTTTAATAATCTGTATCGATCTATCCCATGTACCTGCTACACCTCTTATTTCATCGTGGACTTCTTTATATGGTGAGTCAATGCTAATAGAAACAGATGATATATTATGATTTGAAATCTCATCAATTGCCTTGTCATCTAGTTTCGGTGTAACGCTGGGGGCCAGAGCTGATATTATCTCTTTTTTATTTGCATAATCAATCAAATCCCATATATCGCTTCTCATTAACGGATCTCCTCCTGAAAAAACTAGAATTGGTGATGGCTTTCCAAAAGCAGAAATTTGATCAATAAGAATTTTCCCTTCGTTTGTGCTTAGCTCATTAGGCAATGGCTTTGTTATAGCCTCTGCTCTACAGTGTCTACATGAAAGCAGACAAGCCTTTGTTGTTTCCCAAAAGACCAGCAATGGCTTTTCATTCATTGGCCAAAATCTATGATTCATATCGTCTCCCAGATTAAACTATATTGTATAGATAAATATTATATTGTATAGATAAATATAAACTTTTTGCAAAAGTGTTTAGTTGCATATAAAATCATTTTATTTCAATTGCATTTCCGTGACCTGGTAATATAATTATTGGCCTTAGACTCTTTATTAATTCTGCAGTTTTTAGCGCCTGCTTATAATCTTTTGCAAAATACTTATTTACTACCAATTGATTACCCTTTGAAAATAGAGCATCACCAACAAAGACATATTTCTTACCTTCTTTTTCTACAATTAAAGAAATGCTTCCAGGAGTATGACCAGGTGTGTTTAAAACTTTAACATTTTTAAATTCTTTTTCTATTTCCATGGCATTATAAACCTTATCTACAGGCTCTAATTTAATAAAAGAAAAGAAAAAGGTTAACAATCCTGAGCCTGGAGGCTTTGATTTACCTTTTATAACTGAGGATTCTAGGGGGTTTGCATAAACTCTTGGATTAAAAGTTCTAACTACCTTTGATAAACCTCCTATGTGATCATAATGGGTATGAGTTATAAAAATATAGTCTGGATGTAAGTTTTTTGTATTATAATAATTAATTATCTTATTTGAATCTCCCTTTGATCCAGAATCCACTTGAATTATTTTACCTTCATTGAATACGACATATACATGTGCGTTTGTTTCATCTATTACCTCAATCTCATCATATAACTTCATTTTAAATCCATATAATTGTGTTTTTCCAGAGCTTTTACATTTATTAAATTAAAAGATTTAAAAATTATAATAATTATCCTTGTTTAATTAACATGGAATTAATAATTTGTAAAATATTACATTAATTCACTTCCATGCAATTAAAAACATTAATAGTATTTTAATAATTGAATAATGTTAAAGAACAGTTGATTGCTGTTAGTTTAGCTTCTTTTAAACCTAAGACTTTATAACCTCTATGATTACCTAGACGCCTTTTCTTCACTTTATATAATTGTGAATAACATCATTTTTAAACAATGCACTTAGTAGTTAGGGGTCTAGCTTTCATAGAGCTTCATGGTATTTTATGTTAACCCTTATCCTCATACCCCTATTCCTCTCCCCCATGCCGTCTATGGGGCTGACTCCCCTCTAGAGGATATGGGAGTTATCGAACCCATCCTCCACCTTGCATTGCTCATCAGCTTCATAGTAGGGTTTTCCTCTACATGATAAAGTATTACGGCAAAGATTATAAGTAATGTTGTTAAGAAAGGTATGGGTCAATAAATGTCTTCAAGTGATATTAACTTCATGAGTTATCGGAAACTGTCTGCAATGGCATATGACAATTTTTATCAACGAAAAAACTGGAAAGCAATAAATAGACAGAATGTTATTGAACATTTATGGGTAATTTATGTATCAAAGGGGAGGTCAACATGAAGGTGAGCTCTGTTGAACAGATGAGAAATCTTGACACTCTTGCTGTTAATAAATACGGTATAGAGCACCAGTTGCTGATGGAGAATGCTGGACATGCCGTATACCATGTTATCCAGAAGGAAATCGGAGTAATTGGTAAGAAGTTTGTTGCTATCGCTGGCATAGGAAACAATGGGGGAGACGCTCTTGTAACTGCAAGAAAGCTTAGGTCTTCTGGTGCATATGTTAGAGCTTTCGTAGTTGGTGATCCATCAAAGTTTTCAGGCTCGGCTTTAAAGAACTATGAGATTGCATTAAAGATAGGAATTGTTGAAGGCAACGTTACAGAGAAAGATGGAATTGAAGGTTTAAGGTCTTCGCTTTCTTGGTGTGATGCGGTTGTTGATGGCCTTTTTGGAACAGGGCTTTCAGGAGACGTAACAGGAATATATAGGAATGTTATAGATGAGGTGAACAGAGCAAAAAAGCCGGTTATTAGCGTTGACATACCATCAGGAATAGGAGGTAATGACGGCAGGGTTTACGGCTCAGCAATTAAAGCGTGTTGCACCATCACTTTTGGGCTTCCTAAGCTTGGAAACATTATCTATCCCGGATATTACTATGGAGGAAAGCTTTACGTTTCTCATATATCTTTTCCGCCAGAGCTTTACAGCACAGATGAAATAAAAGTTGAGATAAATGAGCCCTCAGAGCTTCTAAGCAGGTTACCTTGGGGACACAAGGGAACTTTTGGAAAGCTAATGGTAGTAGCGGGAGCTAGGAACTACTATGGGGCTCCATACTTTTCATCTCTTTCTTTCCTGAAAGCTGGAGGAGGGTATTCTAGACTTGCTGCTCCGAAATCTATAATACCCTACATAGCTTCGAAAGCAAGCGAAGTCGTATATATGCCTATGGAGGAAAATGAAAACGGGGCTCTCTCGTTGTCAAACAAAAAGAAAATCCTTGAGCTTATAGATCAGCTCGAGATAGACTTTGCTATCTTGGGACCCGGAGTTTCAACCGATAATGAAGCTCAATCGCTGATAAGAGATCTTATAGCTGAAGTTAAAATCCCGATAATAGTTGATGGGGACGGTCTCACAGCTCTTTCTGCAGATACTTCAATAATGAAGTCAAGAAAAAAGCCCACTATTCTTACCCCACACTCTGGAGAAATGGCAAGGCTTATGAGGATAGAGATTGCAGAAGTTGAATCGAGAAAAATTGAAATTGCTAAACTTGCGGCAAAGGAGCTAAACGCATATGTTGTCCTCAAGGGCGCTCATAGTATCATAGCATACCCAGACGGCAGAGAGTTCATAAACATGAGCGGAAACTCTGGGATGGCAACAGCAGGGTCTGGAGATGTACTTACAGGAACTATAGCAGCGATGATGGGGCTAGGGCTTGAGCCGGGGGAAGCTTTAAAGACGGGAGTCTTCATTCACGGCCTTTCAGGCGACATTGCGGCATCTGAAAAAGGGGAAGATGGAATCACAGCAGAGGACATACTGCAGCGCCTGCCAGAAGCTGTAAAGGCTTACAGGGAAGACAGCAAAGGTGTTTTCAGGAAGTATTTACCAGAAGTAATTTGAGCTTTTTATCAGCTCAAATTTCTAAGAAAACTATAAGTCTTAGAGCATGCAGCATTTTTTATGCCTATTATCAATTTCACTCATGAGTCGTAGCATCTTCCAAGATTAGGGAAGCAATATTAGGTAACATGAACCTGGAAAAACAGCGTATAAAAGTTTATATAAAATTTATGACTTGTAGCGGACCCGGGGGGATTTGAACCCCCGACTTTCGGCTTAGGAGGCCGACGCTCTATCCTGGCTGAGCTACGGGTCCATTGACCTATAACTCAGCCATACTAGGCCTGTTATCTTATTCTTCACAGACACTAATTAATCTTATTAAATTAAGATATTAAAGCTTTTATATGATCTTATTCCTTTTTGCTTAAAAAAACTAAGATTTTTACATAAAAGATATTGCTAAAATGCCTTTCATTTTAAACGGACAAAAAATTTATTATTAAATAAAAGCAGAAAATCATTTATTAAGCTCGCTTATTATTTAATTATAAAAATAATATTGCTGCAATTTAAATGAATTTAACATTTTGAATCTAAATTCCTTAAAGCTATATTAGTTGCCTCTTTTGGATTCTTAGCCTTAGTTATACCCCCACCTATTATAATTATATCAGCACCCGATGATACTAGAGATTTTACCTCCTCAGGTTTTATACCCCCCGCTACTGCAACCGGTCCATTAAACTTTTCTTTAATAACTTTTATCAAATCTCCTGCACTACCTGCAGTTATACCCATCTTCATTTGAACATCAATACCTATATGAAGTAGCGCTATGTGAACCTTGCTTTTTTTAAGTTTTTCTATCCCTAAATTGATATCATCAACACCTATAAGGTCTCCAAAAACTACTCCATTCCATTTGTTTGCCTCTTCAACTGTTTCTTTCAATGTCTCTATATTAGTTGCAGCAGATACTGAAATAGCATCCGCTCCATTACTGAATGCCATATTTGCTTCAAGCGCACCAACATCCATTATCTTTAAGTCTGCAAAAACTAAATGATTCCCTTCTAATGATCTTAGCAATTTAACTGAATTTATACCAAACGATTTTATTAAAGGAGTTCCAGCCTCTAATATGAGATTTTTATATTTTTCTACGCTGCTTGCAATCTTAATTGCTGGCGAAATATCTGTAAAATCCAATGCTATTTGCAGCAGTTTACCACATTCATTTAATCTATCTATCATTTTAAATCTGTCCATTTGATTCACCTAAATTAATTTTATGCATAGAATTTAAAAGCTTGATTTAAATATTGCTCCTGTGTTTGCTGATGTAACTAATTGTGAATATCTGTAAAGATAACCTTCTTTAACCTTATCCTCAGGTTTTTTCCAATATTTCTTTCTTTCATTTAATTCATCTTTACTTATCAATATGTCTAATTTCCTATTTAACAAATCAATTAATATTTTGTCTCCATTTTTTACTAATGCTATAGGACCACATTCAGCGGCTTCTGGAGATACATGGCCGATAGTTATTCCCCTAGTCGCTCCAGAAAATCTCCCATCTGTTACCAATGCAACATCTTTATCTAAGTTCATACCTACTATTGCCGAAGTTAAGGAAAGCATCTCTCTCATTCCTGGACCCCCCTTTGGTCCTTCATATCTTATAATTACCACATCCCCTTTTTCGATTTCATTATTCATTAAAGAATTAAATGCATCTTCTTCACTATCAAAAACTTTAGCATTACCCTCAAATTTTTCTATATTAGAAGAGACTGCAGATATCTTAATAACAGAACCGTCTGGAGATAAACTTCCTTTAAGGATTGCTATACCACCAGTTTCGCTATACGGATTTTCGACAGGTCTTATTATTTCTCTCCTCATTATTCTTGCCTTCTTTAATAATTCCCCTATTGTATTTAGTTCAACAGTTAGTCTATCCTTGTGTATAAGACCTTTTTTGTCTAGCTCTTTCATAACAGCATATACTCCTCCAGCCTCATGTAAGTCTTGTACATAATACTTGCTTGCCGGACTCAATTTTACAATGGTAGGGGTCTTCCTACTTATTTCATCGATCTCATCTAATGATAATTTTATATTAAATTCATTTGCAATCGCTGGCAAATGCAATACGGTATTTGTTGATCCTCCAAGAGCCATATCTACTGCTATTGCATCTAAAAAGCTTTCCTTAATTATTATATCCCGTGGCTTTATGTCTTTATTTGCTAGTTCTACTACCTTCATGCCAGCATATTTAGCCAATCTCCTTCTTTCAGCTAAAGGTGCTGGTGCGGTACCACTACCAGGCAAAGATAATCCCAAAGCTTCGCTTAATATATTAATAGTGTTTGCAGTGTACATGCCAGCACATGAGCCATAGGATGGACAAGCCATATCTTCTAAAATTTTTAGTTGATCAACAGATAATTTTCCAATCTTTACTGAGCCGACAGCCTCAAATATATCAGAAAGTGCAACAGGAATTCCATAAAATTTACCTGAAAGCATAGGACCCCCAGACAAAAATATAGAAGGTATATTTAACCTACCCATTGCCATAAGCATGCCAGGTTCAATTTTATCGCATGAAGACATGTATATCATACCATCAAAATGATAAACTTTTCCAACGATCTCTATTGAATCTGCTATCAATTCTCTAGATGGCAATGAATATTTCATTCCTATATGGCCCATTGCTATACCATCATCTATACCAATGGTATTAAACTCAAAGGGGACTCCTCCAGCTAATCTAATTCCAGCTTTTACATAGTCTACTAATTCCTTTAGTTCAATGTGTCCTGGTATAAGTTCATTGAATGAGTTGGCTATACCAATAAATGGCTTGTCAAATTCTTCATCTATTACGCCTAATGCTTTAAAAAGAGACCTATGAGGAGCCCTTTCTATCCCTTTTTTTATAACATCGCTTCTCATTTTCCCACTCTTTGCTCATTACTTAGTTATATCTAGGATATAAATAATATTATGCTTAATATCTTTTTTATGTCAATATTTTTATTTTATACAATCTATATATTGGTAAATATATTTATTAACATCTTACTACATTTATCGTAAATGAATAGGTGAACTAGAGTGGGTATTTTGGATAAGTCAATAATTAAACTTTCGTCAATTGTTTTTATAACGGTTTTCCTGTTAGCTATTGCTACACCTTTTGCATTTGCTTCAAGCACAAGCAATAACAACAACTCAACCTATTATTATGGTCCATCTTTAAATGGTACCTATTTAGGTAATTTACAGCCTAATACAATAATCAGTTTTTCAATATTTTTCCCGCCAAATAATTATAGCTATCTGCTATTTGTTTCTCAAGAAGTAGCTAATAGACAAATCAAGCCTTTAAATAGGGATGAGATTTTAAATATGTTTTCACCAAGTCAACAGGAATTTTACAGCGTTTTAAACTATTTAAAAGAATCAGGATTTGCAATAACATATCAAAGCCCAGATAGATTTTCAATTATGGTTGAAGCTCCAGCTTATTTAGTTGAAAAAACATTCAATGTAAAGCTTGGATTATACAAAAGCAACGATGGAGAAATATATTATGCACCGATTGGTAAACCTGAAATACCATCTCAGTTATCAAATGATTTGATATTTGGTCTAAATAATTTTACTAGTTTTAAACCACCTAATATAATTTCGGGCAAAATTATTGATAAATATTTTGTATTAAACAGTTCCAATTATAGGCTTTATAATGATTTTAATTTTAAAAAGAATCAAGAGGCTAACTCTTTAACTTATTATACACCTGGAGACTTTGAAGGAGCATATAATGTAACCAATATAATGCAATACAGCAATAAGTCATCGATAGCTATAATAGATGCTTATGGTGATCCGTTAATTTACCAAGATATTTCCCAATTTGATTCGATGTTTGGTCTGCCTAGTGCAAACCTAACCATTATACCTATAGGACCCTATCATCCAAGCTTAGGTATTTTAACAGAATGGGATTTAGAGACAGCATTAGATGTTGAAGCAGCTCAAACAATGGCTCCATATGCCCATATTTATTTGGTTGTTGCATCTAATAGCGCAAATGCTCTGTTTGAGGCAATAGATTATGTTGTTAGCCTAGACTTAGCAAATGTTGTATCAATGAGCTGGGGAGAACCAGAAAATTTAATTGCTTTAACTGGCTTCTATACTTCAAATCCATACTATCAGTATAATGAACAAAATCTTGGATATGCATATGCAGATTATTATTTTGCTTTAGGTAGTGCGGAAGGAATTTCATTCTTTTCATCTAGCGGGGATCAGGGTGCGTATGGTGGAACACCAGAATTATATGGAGGTGTTAGCTTTCCATCTACTTCACCATTTGTTACAGCAGTAGGAGGAACTTCACTGTTTGTTAATGTTACTTCAGGTTACCTATCCGATCTAAACTCATCTGGTAAATATGGATATGAAAATGCCTGGTCTGTAAGTCCGCTTTATGGAACAAGCGAGGTTGCATCAACTGGAGGTTATTCAACATTAATACCAAAGCCATGGTATCAAATAGGTGTTGTTAATGGAACATACAGAGGTGTGCCTGATGTTTCTGCTGATGCAAATCCATATACAGGATTTGTTGAAGTAGTTGACGGTAGTTTAATAGCTATAGGAGGGACAAGCTTAGCCTCTCCTCTATGGGCTGGTATCGCTGCAGATATAGATGGATATCTAAATACAAGCTTAGGTTTAATTAATCCTCTATTATATTCAATTTACAGAAACAAAACACTTTACGATAAAGCATTTCACCAAATAGATTTTGGTTATAATGGTTATTATACTGCAACATCAGGATATAATTTAGTAACAGGATTAGGAAGTCCAAATGCGGGTCTATTAGCTAATGCTATAAAAGATGTTAAAAACAAAAATCATCTAGAAATCTCAGTTACAACTTATCAGCTTGGTGCTCAATATCCTTGGTATATGTATAATACTTCATTCGAAATAGTATCTGATATAACATATCAAAACGGGACTCAAGTTACATCTGGTAACTTTAACGCTTACATCTATACAGTAAATGGATTATTAGAAATGGTTCCATTAAAATATAATGGTCAGTATTGGATTGGCAATGTTTCAATAGAACAAGGAATGCCAGCAAATCTATGGACAGTAGTTGTAAACGGGACATCAAGTAATAATTTGACTAGTGTTGGTGCAACAGATTTAGACATAGGCGTCGGATTGGCCATAATATGGCCATTCTCATATCCATATGGAGCTCCTTTAATTCCAAATTATCCATTTTATGTAATTGTCTTTGCTACCCTACCAAATGGTATGCCTGATATTAATTTATCTTTAACTGCATATTTAATAAAGAATGGTGTTGTTTATTATACAACTCCACTAATATCAGAAGGAAACGGATATTATATAAATCAAATGATTTTGCCTTATCCAGATCCGCAAGGATCATATATATTAATGGTTAACTCATCAGAAGGAAACGTTTATACCTACGAGTATTTTGGAGAAGCATTTATAGAAAGCTTTGTAGTAACGCCAGTAAACGATGGAATGCCCAGCGCCTCGCCTGGAGAAACGGTTATACTAGCTGCTCTAGTAGAAGATCCATTTGGATATGGTATGTTCACTAGCAGTATATCGGCTAAAATATATAATTTATCTAATTACTTGGTTGCACAAATTCCATTGCAACCAACATCTTCAGGCCTTCAAGAAGGATTTTTCACAATTCCATCTAATCTAACACCTGGATTCTATAATGTTGTTTTCATATCAAATGAAACGACGGCTATAAGTCCCTTGTATGGCTATGCGAATCAATCATTTTACGTTTCACCATCAAGCCTTAATACGGAAGTTAAGTCAATTTCTACTGCATATGAAGGGCAATATTTGGATATATATGCAAACATAAGTTATCAAAACGGATCAGAAGTCAAATATGGTACATTTACTGCAACTTTATTACCAGATCAATATTATTCTTCTTTATTTTTATTTAGTTTTGAAATTGGAATACCTCTGCAATACAATTCTTCTTTAAATGAGTGGATTGGAGAAATTCAATTGCCTTCGTTAAGCAGTCCTGGAATTTACGCTGGTTTGAGCCCAAGCGAACTCTCTGGTCCTTGGTCAATTACAGTTTCAGGAGAATCAGCCAATGGTAATGATGTTATATCTAGGCCTTATAATTTGTATTTAGAGCCATATACTTATATAGGATCCATGCTTGTTAATCAATCAAATGTAACTTCTTTACCATTAGGTACTCTTATAGGAAGCTCTATAGTAGGTATTTACTCTCAAAACTTAGTTATTAAGAATGCTTCCTTAACTATAGTAAATAGTAACATAATTAACTTAACAATAGTAAATTCGAGCATAAAGGTTATGAATTCGAACATCGGAACATTAATTGCAAATAAATCAAATATAAGTTTATTAAATGATAACATAGGTCCTGGATTAATTGGGATATCGTTAATAGATAGCAACGCAAATATAACAAATACAGTCTTTGAGAACCTACTTTATGCATTTTCGCAATTAAACAGCAAGATAAAATTGAGTGGGCTTACTGAGTACAATGTAACTTCATTATCCAAGATATCAGTTCCACAAATTATATCAATATATCCGAGGAATATTACATCATATGTTAACAGAGTTATAATAAATGTAAGTAATGCTAACTTTGTTCCTATTAGTGTGTTTATAAATGGTATACCTGTTACCTATACATATAAAAATGTAAGCGGTGTTTTAGAAATCTCTGTACCATTCAATTCAACAGAATTGCCTGATGGTCCATACACAATAACAGTTACATTAAGTAATGGTTTAATCTATAATGTTAGTGGACAGGTTTATAATAACTACCATTTATTGTCATTGATTTCTTTAATAGAATATACGACAAATATTACAGCGGCAAATATTAGTTCAGTATCATCACAATTGCAATCCTATATCTCATCTAACGTTACATTGCTAA
>PNIA01000015.1 GCA_002877855.1 Caldisphaera sp. | reverse complement strand
ATTTTCCTCAAGAATTTATGGTCATAGATCTTACAAATTGAGAAAGTGATTAAATGCGTTGAAGACGTTAAAAAGGACCGTTAGGCTAGAAAGCGATGTTTTAAACAGTTAGAAATATAGAGCACTGAAGGAGGTTGAGGAGTTTCAAAAACTATGGTTAACAATATGATTGATGTTATCCTGAAGGAGAACCTGCTTACTACTAGGAAGGCACTACACAACAGGTTCTATAGCTACTACAGGGAGAGGTATCCCTCCCTGCCCTCAAGAGTAATTGAAGGCGCCTACATTATTGCTGATAGGATTGTTAAGAGCTTTAGGGAGAGGAAAAAGAAGAAGGGTTTAACAAGGAAGGATAAACCAGAGTACAGGAAGGTTATCATAACCATCCCCAACATGGTTAACTGGAAATTTAACAGGGTGTCCGTCAGCATCTTCACCCATAGGGGCTGGGTAGAGATACCTCTCAGAGTTACTAGGCAGTTCATCAACTACCTTTATGGCAACTGGAGAATTTCCCAAGAGCTTAAGTTAAGACTTGTTGGCAGGAAAACGATGGTATGGCTGACCTTTGAGAAGGAATTTTACTTTAACACTATAGAGGGCAACAACCTCTCTATTGACGTCAATGAGAACAACGTCACTGTTGCCGTCTTCGAGGGCTTTAAGATTAAGGAGTTGAGACGTTATGAGACTGAGCTGGGCAGGGTCGTTATAAACTACTCCCTGAAGAGGGAGGAGATCACAAAGGGTAACTCAACTAAGAATGAGTTGGTGAAGAAGAAATTGAGGAAGTTGAGGGAGAGGGATAGGAAGCTTGACATAATGAGGAAAACGGTGAAGAGGGTCGCTGACTTAGCTAAGGGTTTAAACGCTAAAATCATAGTAGGCAAGTTTTCTTTAAAAGCTAAGGATAAGATGGGCGGCAACAAGAGCGCTCGGCTTAGGCATAGGATTCACCAGTGGAGCGTCGTTAAATTCGTTGAGTTGCTTAAAGCTCAGCCTGTTGAGGTTGTTGGGGTTATCTGAGGCCTATACTTCTTCAATTAATCCATTCAATGGCGAGAGGTTAAGGAAGGTTAAGCAGGTCGTTGAAAGGATCGTCAGGGCTTTTAACCCCTACCTGATGACGGGCGATGCTCACGAGGGTAAGGGTATTAGGGTTGTGAAAATGACTAACAGGTATTTGGTAGGTAAGGACGCCCTGTTGGATAGGGACTCTATTGCGCCGCTTAACCTTGTAAAAAGGGTAGATAGGAGGGTAGTGGTGTTTCCATCGACTAGCCCCAATGATTTAAGGGTGACTGTGTATGATCCCTTAAGAGCAAGGGCTGAATTAGAAGTGGTTAAAAGTAAGGGTAAGTTATGCCAGAGGTAAACACTTCTTATTTACTAAACTAGAATGGATATTTTTAACTATCCATAAGACGATCATAATTGCTGTAAAAAATCATTACTCTTGTGTACATCGTGTATATTGTCTAAAAATTATGTATTCTTACTACCAATTATAATGCCTTTGCTTTTCTTATTTCCAATAGTTATTGAAGTAATAAAGCTTTTATTAGTTTTAATATTGAGAGAGAGTTAGTTCTACACTTTTTAGATAAATCTTAGCAGAAAAAATACTAAGATTTATCTCATAGATAATACCTAGTAATAAAGAGGTAATAGAACAAAAATTTGGAGATCATTTACATGAACAAAACTGTTAACCCTACGCATAACTTAATAGACATCGTTTTCCATTTTGCTTAACTTCCAATTAAATTACTTAATTAACTTCTTCAATGAGCTTATTGTATCTTTGCTCTCATATTTAACAGCCAACTCTATTATTTTATCCAAAGCTCTAGATTATGCGTGTATCCTTATATCCGGTTTATACAATATTCCATAAAGTAAGCTCTTTAACACTTTTTCTGCATCTTCTGATCAAATGCAACATTTCTTGCTTTTATTATCCTCATAGCATACAGAGTAAAAGAATTCCTTATCAACCTCTTTTTCCATTTTTGCAATATCACTTCTATTCCACATTATGTTTTCTTAATTTTATTGATTATCTTATATTTACATAAGCGATCTTGCTCATTTTAATGAGCCAAATCGTTTATATTTTTGAAAAATTAAAGACCATTTATAATAATGATAAAGATTACCAGTTGATTTAAATTGCTGTCATATGAGCGGAACCGTTCATTTCTTTAGGTAAAGTTACCTAAAATATAAAACTTCTTTATAACAATCAAGTTGTTCAATAGAATAAATAAGACAATATTAGTTAAATTTCCTATATTGTATTTGCTAATAAATTAATAAAGCCTATCTTCCTATTTATTTTTATTTATTATCATTTTCTTAATAGGAAAATCCTTTTTGCCCATTAATAAGAAACCAATTTTCGTGGATCCGCAATCTCAATTCAAATGAACCCAGACTTAAAAATCTTATGTGATATAGCGAAACATAAGAAAGTGAAAACACTTGAAATTAGTTGACCTAAATAAATAAAAAAAAGAAAATTTTTAAGGAGCTTCAGTTTCATATTAGAAAAAATATTGATAACTTCTGTTCTGGTAGGAGTTAAAATATTAAAAGAAGTATCAGCATAAATTTCTTAATTTTGCAGTATTTGTAAATTATTTTGAAATTTTAGTTAAACATAATATTGTAAATTAATCTTTACTTAATTAAATGAAAACTCTGAATAAGAAAAATTTGAAGAATTTGAAAAATATCATCAAAAAATAAATTTAATATAAACTTATATATAAAATCCCACATTAAATTAATAGGCGAAAAATTTAAAAAAATCCGGTAAAGGTCTTTTTACTTTGGTTGCAGAAATTGGAATTATCCTAATAGTTTTGTTTTCTTTATCAAGTTTTTATGCTAGCTTTAAAAATCAAGGTAATGAAGTTAACCTATTAGCTGGAAACCCAAGAAAACCATACGGTACTTCAAAACAAGTTCTTATAATTGGGCTGGTTATGCTCTCTCAAGTACTTCAGGAAGCTTTAAAGAAGTCAATGCAAGCTTTATAGTTCCACAAATCTCTTGCACAAAACAAACAACTTATGTAGCCATATGGGTTGGCCTCGATGGCTTTAACGACAACACAGTTGAACAAATCTGGTATTATGGGCTAAATCCTTTTTCATTTTAGTAAAAATCTTTTTATATTCAAATATGCTTAGTTTTTACTGTTAAAGGATGACCTCTCGCACCGATGTGGGCTATGCCCAAAAGGGTGGGGGCAAAAGCGGAGATGTGAGCCCCGTGCCGTTGAGCTCGAAGGAGTCTCATGACCCGCATGCAGTTAAGCTTGGCAGATGGTTGAGGGCTAAGTCCCTATGCTCGATCATGATTGAAGATAAGATGATTGAAATGAAAGTGTATGGACAAACGGGAGTGCCAAAAGAGTAAACCTGTTTATAGTGCATGGTATGAGTTCTACCCAAATCCTACTGTTACTTTTAGCAACGCAAATGTAGTCCCAGGAGATAAAATTGTTGCATAGGTTGTTTATTTACCAAATGACACTTTTGCTACCTTAATAGAAGAATTTAATAGCAATGGGCAACCCATGTTTAATGAATCATCACTATCAACACTGGTATCAGGCGCGGAAAGAGCTTCTACAGAATGGATAGTTGAAAGACCTGATATATGCATAGGCCCTGTTTGCACATTAACAAATTTAGCTAATTTCGGTAATGCTTCATTTGGTTCTAATTTCACTAATATAAACAGTGACTATGTAACACTTTCGAATGGTACTTCATTACCTTTTGGCTCTTTAAGCAAATACATTTACAATATCACTATGGTAAACAATAATGGAAGCCCATTAGCCTATGTTAGCTGGTTCAATAAAATTTCAAGCTTTAATGTTACTTATGTTACCACATCATCTATTCAAGTAACTAACGGCCATAAGTAATTTTAATTAATATTTTTTGAAACATTTAATAGAATTATGTTTCAATGCACAAACTGCACAAAACAAACTGCACAAAATTGTGCATGTAAAAAAAAAGAGATGTAAGTTATAATAAAAAAGAACAGAACCAATTTGCTAACAAAGCCAGCCCCACCAATAAAAACTCTTGAATGCATTTCTAGAAGCTAAGTATCTTCAGAAGCTTCTTTTCCATAAACCTCCCAAAGAGAATCCAGCTCATCCTGAACATACACATCCTTTATCCTCTCAACTCCACACCTCTTCCTATGCAACAAAACATAATCTCCAGAGAACTTCCACACCCTTCCTATTACAGAAGCCTTTACACCAATAGATTTTAAAAGCTCAATTGCTTTCTCAGATCTTCTATTTGGTACCGAGGCTATAAGGACTCCTGAGCTTATAAGCTTAAGTGAATCAATTCCAAGAGCATTTGCCATTATAACCGTCTCATCAGCTATTGGAACCCTATCCTCAAACACTTCTATTGTTTTCTTGGAAGCATAAGCCATCTCCGCAATCCCCTCGAGTACTCCACCATTAGTTGCATCATGCATTGAATTAGCAAGCCCTGCATCAGAAAGGACAAGCGCTTCCCTCATAATACTGATAAATTTTAAGAATTCTCTCCCCCTCCTCAATACATCTTCGCTTACCCCCTTTTTGAGCAGTACTTTTTTAAAATCAGTTGCAAGTATTGCAGTCCCCTCAACACCTGCTGTCTTTGTCATTATTATCTCATCGCCTTCCTTGGCATTTGAAGTTCTTACAACCTTATCCTTCTCCCCTATACCAATGGCGGTCATTGAGACTATCACTCTATTAAGCTTAGGCGCAAATGCTGTATGCCCACCCACAACCATAACCCCTATTTCTTTGGCAGCGCTGTCTATCTGTAATGTTACCTTGTCCAAAAGCTCATTTCCAGAGCCCTCTGGAAGAAGTATATCTGAGAGAAGCCATCTAGGCCTCACCCCCCTAACAGCAATGTCGTTGCTGACTATATTGACAGAGAGCCACCCTATCGACTCTATTGCCCCAACTATAGGATCGACGTGGGAAACGAGGACCTTTCCATCCCCTATGTCTATTATAGAAGCATCTTCTCCTATCCTTGGCCCTACTATTACTTGGGTATCTTCCTTCCCAATCCTGCTCAAAACGTACTTCATCATATCATCATGAGGAAGCTTTATTACCATTTTCTTTCCTATTCAATGGAGCTTATAACATGAATTTAAGCTTTGCTGAACGTTCCTGTTTTAACTTTGCCTTAAAACATACAGAGGTATGGATTTAGATGGAATACATAAAGCCAAAATAGATCATTCTTATGTTATATCTTCCTTAACTGCATATTCAGTTATAAAAAATGATGGAAAATATGATGCAAGAATTGTAGGTATCTATGTATATGACAGCAACGGTATGAAGATAAATGAAAACCAGACAAATTTGTTAATAAAGCCTGGCCAGGTCTCAGTAACAGATTTACAGGTAAACGGTGTTGTGCCATATAATGTATATTCAGTAATCATCTTCACAGATTTCAGGTATGAGCGAGTCTTGCTACTTCGTTTACCCCCCTTAATTTCTTTATTATTTAATTTACTATTAATTCTAACAAAAAACATTTGTATACATATTATAACATATTAATTCCCCCTGTTACCTTTTTTTCGGTGTTGGTTTTGGAAAAAGAGCTTGAGCTTCCATCGTGGTTGAAAAGGGTAAAAATGCCCATCCCTATAGAGTCTTTAAAATTTATAAATGTTTATTTGATTGGATCAGAAAACTCTTTTAGCATGATAGATGCAGGCATGTACAACATAAGGTCATTCCATGAGTTCTCAAAGGGCATAAGCTCATTAGGATACAAGATATGCGATCTTGAATCAGTTATAGTAACTCACTTCCATGTAGATCACATAACTATGTCTCCTATCCTTCAAAGCCTAGGGGCAAGCGATTTCTATCTTGGATTAAAGGATGCAAGGGTTTTGAGCAGGGGGTTTGATAAGTTCATAAACAAGGCAATCAAATTATATGCTAACCATGGAATGCCTGAAAATGAGGCAAACGAAATTTCAAAGGCCCACCCTGCAATGAGGCTTATAGATATATATTCTGATTTACAGGAAATTCCTTGGATAACATTAAGCAACGACTCAGAAATAGATGTGCAGGATAAAAAGCTTAAAGTCATTGAAGTCCCAGGCCATACGCCCGGTCAAATAAATTTGTTTGATGAAAAAGACGGTATACTATTTGTTGGAGATCATGTATTAGATCCAATAACTCCTCAGATAACTCTTGCAGAGGAAAACACAGATCCTTTAGGGGACTACATAAAAAGCCTTGAAAAAATTTCAACCTTAAATGCAAAAATTGCAATGCCCGGGCATAGGGAACCAATATTAAACCCTTCAAAGAGGGCTAAAGAAATAATAAAGCATCATGAAGAAAGGCTAAATGAGATACTCGGCTATATAAGGAAAAAAGAGCTAAACGGATATGAAATTGCCAAAATGGTAAAATGGAGGGCCTCATATAATTCGTGGGAGGAATACCCTTATTCAGAAAGGTTCTTTGCAATGGGGGAAACACTGGCACATCTAAAAAGGTTGGAATTGGAAGGGAAGATAGAAAGGAAGATGAACAAAAACATTGTATATTGGAAAGCACTTGTCTAGCCTAATTTGCTACACCAGCTGTTTTGCGACGCAATTAATTCCTCAATTTTTTTACATATTTCCAAAAATATTTCTTCAACCTTCCCCTCAATTTTTATATCGGCATAGCTATCAAACTCTGTCTCCCCCATGTTAATTATTATTAACTCAGCTCCCCTTGATTTTGCAATAATAGGCAATTGATTTGCAGGGCTTACTGATAAACTAGAACCCAATACAAGGAATAGGTCTGAATTTGATGCCAATTCATATGCCTTGTTTATAACCGAATAATCAAGTGCTTCCCCAAAAAACACAACGTCTGGCTTTAATATACCTCCACAGTATGGGCATAAAGGGATTTTATTTTCTCTCACCTCCTTAAACGCATCTTCAATATCATACTTCCTTTTGCATTGGGTGCATATAGAATATCTCATATTACCATGAAGTTCAACAACTTCCTTGCTACCTGCCTTCCTATGGAGATCATCTATGTTTTGTGTTATAACAGCTTTTATTATGCCCATCTCCTCAAGCCTGGCCAAAGAGTAGTGCGCTGCATTTGGCTTTGCATCCTTTATCTTATCATACATCTCGTTCATAAAAAGCTTCCAAGAAGAAAGGGGGTCGCTTAGAAAATATGATATATGAAAAAGACCTGGATCCATTATCTTCCATATACCTCTAGGTCCTCTAAAATCTGGTATCCCACTACCCGTGCTGATACCAGCACCAGTTAAGGCTATGGCATAATTTGCTTTGATCATCTTCTCTGCTATTTGTCTTATTTGATCCATAATCTACCCCCATTTAAAATTTATGAAAAAGGCTTAAATCTATATTGCAAATAAGAATAAGGAAGAAAAGATAGGGAAGGCATAAAAGTAATAGGAAAAATCTTAAAAATTCGCACTTCAACAAATATTTCTAAATACTTTTAAATTTAATTTTCAAAATTTTTATGTTATTGAAATTTGCTTTGCCTTTTCAATTAAAGAATTCATCAGCTTTGATAGCAAGAAGTTTTTTGCCTTTTCCCTTGCATTCTTACCCATTTCATCTCTCTTCCTTTCATTATTTATCAAATCCAATATTGCATTATAACCCCCTTCAATATCATCCGATCCCCTTAAGTGAATACCATCAACCTTATCACTTATCAGCCATTTTTGTCCATATGTTGCGCTTGTAATTACTGGCACCTCACCATACATAAACTCTATTTGCGTTAGGCCCAATGCCTCCATTTTAGACATTATTATATTTAAATAGCTTGCCTTAATTAGAGATGCCTTTAAACCAACACTTATTTCTCCTGTCAATATAACATTTTTCATCTTTTTAGATTCCCTCAAAACTCTATCCCACTGATCCCCAGGTTTTCCAGCTATGACAAAATAAACATCTTTAAAATTTCCAAATTTTTTTGCAATCTCAACAACTGCTAAAGGATTCTTCCTCTCCTCAACTGTTCCCAAATAAGATATTATTTTGCTTCCTTCGGGTATCTTGTATTTATCCAAAAATTCCTTAGGATTTGCATCTTCTATTTCTTTTGCTTCCTCATCATCCAATCCACCAGGAAAAATAAATATCTGAGAAGGCTGTGCACCCATTGTAATCATGTCTTCGGCCTCAATTCCTGTAACTGCCAAAATAATGTCTGCTGCTTTAAATATTGATGGCAATTCCGTCATGTTCCATGCCAATCTGTATGTCCTTTCCAAAGGCTCATACCTTCCAGGTTCGGGGGGCTGATAATGGGACATGTGGCCATATACGACCCTCTTCTGATTTATATTCATACTGCTCATCAATTTCCTCCAAAGAATCCACTTAGCAGTATCTTCTGGACCATTCCATAGTGTTGAGTGGGATACAATAAAATCAATCCCTATTTCATTGTCTATCAAATTAAGCGTGCTTATATAATCCCTAAAAGTTATCCTCCTTGGAGGCCATGTTAACTTCCTACTCAAAACCCTTATAGTTGGTAACTTAATTTTTGGATCAACATCAAATACTTTAAAAGGCTTTTCCGACCTTTCCAATTCCCTTTCAGAAACTATTGGTTCACCATCATGATAAATGCTTGTTATTAAATAAGATTTATAACCAAGCTTTAGAGCATATTTCACCATCCTTTGAGCAACAAGCTCTTGCCCCTTGCTGTTTGATGTCTGATACATAACAGAAAAAAAATTAAAACCCATTTTATGGCCTCCTCAAATACCTAACAAGCAAAACTGCTACAAATGCTATTGCCAGTCCCCATGCCAATGGTTGTAACAGTATCATCAATGGTTCAACATCTAACTTAACTTCCCTCATAGCCAAAGTAATAACTGTTAAATAAAGGATAATCTTTATGTAAACTATTAGAATTTCAAGCTCCTGACCTCCTCTTTGTCTTGCCTCGCTTGATATGTAAGAATCGAACACATCAATCAATATAAAACCAATTATTATTATGAAAACAAACAATGCTACATAACCCAAGCCGTAGGTTATCATTGAGGAAGCTACTCTCAATTCCTTTACTATTTGCGAAAGGAAGTCCAATGCCAATACAATACCTGTTACATAAATAAAATATGCTATTATAGAACCGAAAAAGTCTCCTCCGGTCATGCCAGCCCTTAATGCAATCTTTCCCATGCTTATATGCTTGAACCAATCATTAAAACCTGTAACCTCTAACGATCTTTCTATAACAAATTTTAAAAACTTTCCTATAAAATAAAATGCAACTATTATAACAATAAATACGACTGCATCTATTAAATAATCAATTATCTGCATATTTCCTAATCAGCCCTCCAACATCATTAAATCTTACCATTTCATTCACTCTAAATTTCTTCATGTGATCATTATATCCATTTAATACCAAAACAGATATGTCTGATTTAAGGAATGCGGGTAAATCATTTTCGCTGTCACCAAAATATACTACCTTATCTGCATTAAAAATCTTTCTCAAAAATTCAACAGAATCTCCCTTGTCCTTTTTGCTTAATAATATATCAACAAATGGATGATTTTCATAAACGATAACTCTCATACCAGATAGCATGGATTTATTTAAAATTTTTTCCAGACTACTTGGCTTTTTGGAAAAGCGCCAGTCTATGCTAAACCCAGCTATCAATCCAGACAAGGTTCTCTTAACTTCGACCTTGACTTTAGATACCTCATAGTCATTCTTTATCATGTTTATTATTTCCAATGCATTGTCTTGTTTTTCTACTAAATCAACATCAATGCATGACCTATCATTAAACAAAACCTCTGCCCCACCAATGCATGAATATGCGTCTAATTCATCTACCTTTTTAATTAATACATCGCATGCCTTTGTTGATACCAACGCAACCCTCACCTTCCTTTTTGCATATTTTATAGCATCTAAAACATCTTTTGATGGAAATGCCATTTTTTCTTCAACATCTATTGGGCTAATAGTTCCATCATAGTCTAACAGTATTAGCTTGACCAAATAATTCCCCCAGCTAAAATAAATTTGATAAGTTTGGATATTTATTTTTATAAAGGGAGTAAAGTTGGTTACAAACTTACCTGCAGAAGCTATTGCAAAGCTAAACAAATACAGCGATGCAAAGACGCATGATGAGAAAATTAAGGCATTAGAGGAATTTATAAGCGCAGTACCAAAGCACAAAGGGACTGAAAACCTATTGTATTGGGCAAGGAGCAGGCTTGCTGAGCTTAGACAGGAGGAAGAAAAGGAAAGGAGGAAGAAAAGAGGTGGTGGGGGGCCAAAGCTATTTATAGAAAAAACTGGTGCAGGACAGATAGCTGTTATTGGCCCGCCAAATTCTGGGAAGAGTAGCATAGTATCAAGATTGACAAATGCAAAAGTTCTTATAAGCCCAGTACCATTTAGCACAAACGAACCTGTGCCAGGAATGATGAGCTTTGAAGACATAAAATTCCAGCTTATCGATACCCCACCAATTATAGGCAATGAAGGAAATTATGTTAACACAAAGACAATGGCTTTGGCAAGAAATGCAGATGCATTAATAATAGTTATTGGATTAGATTATGATCCAATTAATTCATTTAAAAGGGTTTCAAATACATTAGAAAAGAAGGGGATAATAATTTCAATACAAAAAGGTTTTATAAGGATTATAAAGGAAAGGGTTGGGAATGGAATAAACGTTTTATTTTATGGAAGGCCTTCCTTTACAGAAGAAGATGTGAAAAGGGCACTAAGTTCTTATAGAATCTATGATGCTACTGTAGAAATCTATGGGAAACCAAGCCTGGATGATATAGATTCTTCTCTTTTAAATGCAAAGGTCTATAAGCCCACTATAGTTCTCTTTAATAAATCAGATTTAGTAAAAAATAGAGAAGAAGTAGAAGATGGGATAGAAAGAGAAAAAATTATTCCTAATGATGTAAAATACTATTTTGTATCAGCAAAAAACAATGAAAATTTGGAAAAATTGGGTAAAGAAATATTTAATATGTTAAAGATAAAAAGAATATACACAAAGAAGCCAAATTCCCCTCCAGATAAGGATCCTTTAATAATCAGGGAAAATGCAAATGTAAAAGAAATAGCAGAGGCAATAAATCCACACATAGCAAATATAAAATATGCAAAAATTTGGGGATCAGGAGTCAAATATGATGGCCAAAGGGTTGGACCAGAATATGTACCAAAAGATAAGGATGTTGTAGAAATAAGGTATTAATAAAAATTTCCTTTTTATTGCTTAAAAGCTTTTTATTTTATCTTCATTCTTCTCTATAATCCATAGCCTCACTTTCTTCTATTATTGCAGGGCAAATTAATTTATTACCAATGCTTTCAATTATTGATGACATACCAATTAAAATTCCGTATGATTTGCTGTTCACACTATCATTAATATCTTTAGACAATTTAATTGCATTTAATACCCTTCTCCCGCTGTTTGATGCTATCCCCCCTAGCAATTCGCTCAATATCATTTTTAAAATCGGAGAATTTTTCTCCAATTCTTCCTTTGATGCATTTACTAAATAGCTGTAGACTAGATCTGAAAGGGTTAAAATTAATCCGTATGATAATGGATCCAAGTGATCTCCATCACTTTTAGGCAAAGCCAATACTGCCATAGCTAAGTCCTCAATATCTTTCTTCAACAAATCAATATTTTTTGATTTGCTACCCTCATTTAAAGCAACATCTATCATTTCTTGCAACTTTGAATTTATCTCCTTAATAAACCTTGCAGCACTCCCATCTTTTATTGATATGAATTCAACACTAACATTATCAATACCTTCGACAACCCTTTTTACTTTATCGTTTTCCTCCAAAATTTTTATGAGTGAACTGTATTGCTGTGCATCTAACCCCTTAGTATTTATTGATAACCTCTTATAACCATGAATAAATGCACAGTCAGATATTAATTTTGGTCCTGCACTTCTTGCTATCCCATTATATTTAATTGATATTGTCTCAGCCTTTATTGCTGCTTTGCTGTCAGATGGGACAAGCTTTAAATGATCCCCCTCTTCCAATATCTTTAACTCATCTCCAACTTTTAACCCAAGTTTTTTTGCCCACTGCTTAGGCAATGTTATAATAAGGCTAGATCCACCCAACCTCTGTATTTTCCTACTTGAATTTAAACTCATTCTTACCCCCCGCTCTATATAAGGTATAGCAGTGGTTTATAACTTTAACGCCGTTATATTAAATAAAAAATATTTTTAAAAAGAACTGTTTTAATTTTAGGGTATCCTAAAATTTGTATATAAAAGAAAAGTATTAGTAATTTAACCCCTCCTAATAATATAAAGATCTGAGGCGATAATAATTTGGCTTTGACGGAGATAAGATGGCATGGTAGGGGGGGCCAAGGAGCAGTTACAGCAGGAGAAGTTCTTGCCTCAGCGGCTATAATTGAGGGTAAGTTCGCTCTTGCATTTCCAGAATTTGGTGCAGAAAGGAGGGGTGCACCTGTTAGAGCATATACAAGGATAACAGACAGCCCCATGATACCAAGAACCCCAATTGATAAACCAGATGTAGTTGTTATTCTGGACAAAAGCCTTATAAAGCATGAGTATTTAGAAGGATTAAAGAAAAATGGTTATTTCATAGCAAACACTTCATTAAAGCCAGATGAACTAATCAAAAAACTAAACATGCCAAGAGATTATAATATATCTACAGTAGATGCAACGAACATTGCATTAAAATGGTTAAAGGCTAACATAGTTAACACAGCCATTTTGGGAGCAGTAATTAAAACAACTGGCATAGTAAATGTTGAAACTGTAATAAATGTTATTAAAAATAGATTCCATGGAAAAATTGGGGAGGCAAATGGTGAAGCAGTAAAGGAGGCATATGATTCTACCTTAGTTATGAAATTGGAGGAGGCGAAATAGAATGAGCGAAAAGCTTTTATCTTATAAAGAAATGGCAATTGGAGGTATAATAACAAACCCTGGGAATAGCTTGGAATATAAAACTGGGGATTGGAAGGTATTAATACCAGTGATTAACCAAGAAACCTGCACAAGATGCAGGATTTGCTGGTACGTATGCCCTGATAATGCAATTTTGGAGCTAGATAAGGAATATACAACAAAGAAGAACAGAAAATATAAAGTAACATATGATGTTAACTCAGATTTTTGCAAGGGTTGTGGTATGTGCGCCCAAGAGTGCCCTGTTAAGGCAATAGAAATGGTACCTGTAGAGGTGGAGTGAAATGATAGCACAAACAGCTAAGAGGGCAATACCATTAAGCACAAACCATGCTGTTGCTTATGCAGTTAAAGATTTAGATGTAGATGTTATCTCAGCATATCCAATAACTCCTCAAACAACAGTCGTTGAAAAAATATCTGAATTTATAGCAAACGGGGAATTAAATGCAGAGTACATACATGTTGAAAGCGAGCACAGCGCATTGAGTGCAGCAGTTTCTGCATCATTAACTGGTGCAAGAGCATTTACTGCAACAGCCAGCCAAGGGCTTGCATTAATGCATGAAATACTCCATATAGCAACCGGCCTTAGAGCTCCTGTCGTTATGAGTGTAATAATGAGAGCTCTCAGTGCACCTATAAGCATTTGGAATGATCAGAGCGATATATTTAATGCAAGGGATTCAGGATGGATAATAATATTTGCTCACACAGCTCAGGAAGCTTATGATTCTGTCATACAGGCATATAAAATTGCTGAAGACCAAAACGTTTTATTACCTGTAATGGTTGCATATGATGGCTATGTCATGAGCCATACAATAGAGCCTGTAATAACTGAAAGCAGAGAAAAAGTAACTTCATTTGCCCCAAAGAAACAATTCCCATTCAAACTAGACCCAGATAGACCTGTTACAATAGGTGCAATCACCCCGCCTGAATATTATTATGAAGTAAAATACCAACAGGTAAAGGCTGTTGATGAATCCTTGCCAACAATAGAAAGAGTTGATGAAGATTTCGGTAAAGTCTTTGGGAGAAACTATGGTATAATGGAGTGCTATATGTGCGAAGATGCAGATTCATTAATTTTAACAAATGCAAGCTATGCATCGACGCTAAAGGCATTTTTACCGGAGATAAGAAAACAAGGTGTAAAAGTGGGGCTTTTAAGGCTTAGGGTATATAGGCCATTCCCATTACAGAAGTTTATCGAATATATTGAAAACAAGAAAAGCCTCTTGGTTATAGATAGGGCAATAAGCTATGGTGCACCATACCAAGGACCTCTGGCTAATGAAATATCTGGTGCATTAATTAAGGAAGGTCTCAGCCTTAATTTAATAAGCGTTGTAGCAGGAATAGGGCAAAGAACTGTTGAGTTTGAGGACTTTTTAGCCTTATCAAGGATTGCCTATGAAGGAAAGAAGTATAAAGAAACAATATTTTATGGGGTGAGAGAATGAGCGAGACAAAAAAGGTTTTGAGGATAAAGAGCCTATATGATATACCAAGGGATGAATTATTTATAAGCGGTCATGGGTTGTGCCCAGGTTGTACTGCTGGGACAATAATGAGAATGCTAACTAAAGTAGCGGGAAAGGATACAATAATAGTTAATGCAACAGGTTGTGTTGAAGTATCTACAACAAGATATCCATATTCAAATTGGCTTGTTCCATGGCTTCACTCAGCATTTGAAAACACAGCTGCATCGGCAAGTGGTATTGTTGCAGCAATAAAAGCAATGAAAAGCAAGGGAGTTATGGACAAAAACAGAGATATTAAAGTTATTGCAGTAGCAGGGGATGGAGGAACTGTAGATATAGGGATACAAAGTCTTAGCGGTATGCTGGAAAGAAGAGACCCAGTTATGTATGTATTGTATGATAATGAGGCATACATGAACACAGGAATACAAAGAAGTGGATCAACACCTCATGGTGCATGGACAACAACTACTCCTGCAGGTAAGGTTTGGAGAGGGGAATGGAGAGATAAAAAAGACATTGCAGGTATCGCTGCCGCGCATCATATACCTTATGTTGCTACAGCAAATCCAGCATATCCAATGGATATGATAAATAAATTTGCAAGAGGCCTAGAAGTACTTAATGAGGGATCTTCTTTTATACAGGTTTTAATGGCATGCACAACAGGGTGGCGTTTTGATCCAGCCCTAGGCATAACAATTTCAAGGCTTGCAACCGAAACAGGTATATTTCCAATATATGAAATAGATCATGGTAATTTCAGGGTTACTTTTCCAATAGCAAAAAGAAAACCTGTTAAAGAATACCTAAAGTTACAGGGAAGGTTTGCACATCTAAGAGATGATGAAATACAAGAAATACAGAAACTTGTTGACCAGAAAGTTGAGCAGATTAATAAAATGGCTGGTAAAACAGTTATAGGACCAGTTGCATAATTAATTTACAATCTTTTATTCTTCATCTTCATACTTAGAGTTTTCTTTATCACTTTTTCTACAAAGATTTTTCAACAAAATTCTAGATGCAGTATCAAAGCCCCTGGGCTTGCTGCTAGAAGTATCTACCTCAACAATTATTGGTAAATCTAAATCCTCATACGTTCTAATTCTGTCTTTCACAACCCCTACTTCAGGCTCAGCCGTTATAGTTGGCATAAATGCTATGTAACCGCTGTTGTTTACCCCTTCTACTGCACCTCCAATCAAAATTATTGGTAAATCTGTTTCTTTACTTCTCACAGCTAAAAAATTGTTGATTGTTTCTTCCTCTAGAGTTAATAAAGCCAGTTCAGTATCATTCTTCATTTTAAAGAACTGAGAATCATATGGTAGCATTGTTCCAATTATTGCATTTGCCCCCATATAGCTTAAAGCCCTAAATATTTCTGGATATCCTAGGTCTTCATCTATAAATATTCCAATATATGCAGACTTCTTCTTTATTTCAAATACTACAACGCTTTTTCCAGGAGTTAATCCACTTTCCTCCTCTGATTTAGTAATAGCAATTTTTCTATATTTTCCTGAAAGCTCACCTTGAGGATTTGTCGAAAATGTAGTTAAATATAGCCTTGGACCAGCTCTTTCTACTATAGGTCCTGCAATTGTATATATACCAAATTCATGAGACCATTTGGATAAAGCCATAAATGTTTGGTTTTGTTGCAGTTCAGATTCATTTAACCTCTCAGAAAAATTTTTCAACATCATTTTAATTTTTTGGTTTGGATAATAACCCACAACGGGACCTGTTAATGGATATGCTGGCAAATAGATTAGATCTACATCATGCTCTATAATTGTTCTGTTTATTAATTCCTCAAGCCTTCTTAAGTTTGTTCTCCTTGCACCCAATTTTATTCTTGTATGTATTATAGCAATTTTTAGTGTCATTTTATCCACCTTTCTAAAACATAGACCAGCAATCCCCTTTATAATTATTTAGCTAGAGAGATATTTAAGCAGGTAGATTTATTTTTAAAAATTATAACCAAAAATTTTTAACAAAAATAAAAGATAAAAAGCAATTAAATAATATAACTAATATACCAAATTACTTAACTTATTTCTTTTCTGCAGCACCTTCTTCTTTCTTAGCTTTCTTTCCTTTTGCCATTTCTAATTCACCTGGGCCTTACGGCCTGGGTTTATTAAGGTTGAATTAATATACTTAAGAATTTATAGCACTAGGGAAGTAGAGAATTCAGGTAATATCTATGGGAGCTTTAAACTCACATACTAAAGAAACTTGGAAAAATTGAGAGTTTTATATGGAAATTATTATTTAATAATAAAATAATTTCCATACCATTTCAATTTCTGATCTCTTTAGATAATCAATATAATAATTTTTATCATATTTTCCATCAAAAAACTCTACTGGTATTGGATTTCCCTTATCATCTATTATATAGCTTATATAATCATCTATTCCAAAAAAGGAGCTTGCCTTTATCTGCTGTGTATTTCTTTTGCTTAATTTTCCAATCCTCTTATTTATAATCAAAAGCCTTGGATCTATTTTTTCATTCTTAACCATTTCTATTGCTTCATAATATTTATTTTTAGCATTTTTTAACAAATTTTTTAATTCTTCACTATTTTTAGCATTTTTTAGTTCATTTAATGAATTTAATTCTGCCTCTTTAACCAGCTCCGGTACATTACTTCTAACAGCATTTATCCCTTTTATCTTAAAAGTTAGATCCTTCTTTAACCCATAGTACTTGCCTGCAGCACCAATACCTTTATTGGTGTATGGAAATACAACCCAATAAAAATTATCTTCAACCCTTAATTTAATTCCAACCTCTTTTGTTATTTCATTAGCTAGTTCATCAACCCCTAATTTAGGCTTAACAGGGATAACAAATATGCTATCTATGATGGAATTTATTACCCTATAACCATTTCGCATAGAAATCTCATATGCTTTTTTCATTATTTCTCTCGCAACAGATGTAACTACTTCATACGCGGATATGCTTCCAAATAAACTGTTTCTATAGCCAAGATAACCAAAGCCAGACACCAAAATCCATTTTATTGCATCAAATCTTTCCTTAATTATCTTATTTTCTTTAAATTTCCTAAGCATCTCCCTCCTTTCAATCAATTTTTTTAAAACGCTTGATACCAAGCCTTCCTTGTCTAGACAAACTTTATGGCCTATAGCTTCTTTCCTATATTTATTACAATAGATATTATTAACTGTTTCACCAGATAAGTTATGCAAAACAATTATATTTGGATAAAGGCTTGAAAAATCCAATTGATATACATTAAAATATACTCCTGGATTTGGTACAGAAATAACACCAGCTTTATCTGATATTGAGAACTCATTTAAATTCCTCCACAGCTCAAACCTCTTAACCTTCTTTATAACATATTTCCTTCTTATTGCCTCCAATACCTCCGTTGCGGTTAATATTTTTCCTATTGAAGCATTTGATGATTGCCTTAATGTTAAATGAGAAATCCTGGACCACTCTATCAAACCATAAAGTCCTATTTTAAGATTATTCCCAATAACTATTACCCTTTCCTTTATTTCTCCGCTTAACTTAAATCCTATTTCATTGATTGAACTTCTATCAGAAACTATTATACCTATGTTTTTATTTTCTTTTATTATATCAATAATGTCATCCAAATTATTTTTCCTTAAGGTCTCTTCCCTTTCCCCTTTTATATTTATTACATAATAAGATCTATCATAAAAGCTTGCTGGTTTACCAAACCTATTAAAGCTGCTTATTGATATAAATTCTATTTTAGGTAAATCATAAAGTGGATCGTCTAAACTATCATCTAATTTAAATTTTCCATTATAATCAACATTATATCCAGGAAATGCATTGATTTCGTTTAACAAATAATTTATTTTATCTGGATAGGTATTTACTAATTCACCCATATTGTAAGATTTTAATTTTTTAACAAAACCTAAAAATCTTTTCTCATCAAAATACCTTACCTTTATTATTTCTTTTTCCCTTTCATAATATGGTGGTGCATACCACTTCTCTACCTCAAAATCTTTTATAAAATCTAAATTAGATAGAAATTTTATCAAACTCAACTCATTAACTTCTATATAGCTAATTAAAGGTATTTTATCTATTTTTATTTCTTCTAAACCACTATTGGTTAAAACCTTTATAAACAAATTATTTTCTATATAATTAGCATCTAAGACCAATCCTTTCAATTTATTTCTCCTTATGCCTTAGATTTTTTACCAAATAAAGTAATATACCTAAAACAATTACCTCTAGAGGATCGTAAATGCCATAAAATTGATAAGATGATATAAAACCATACGATTCCTTTAATATGTCTTTGATTTCATCCTTATCTTCATAGTCTATATAATCTATTATATCTAATATCCTTTCTATTTCTTTTTCTAAAACCATTCTTGTAGAAGGTGTTGTCCTACCCATAATCTTTCATCACCCAACTCCTTTATTGATATAAATGAGGCTATAGGGGTTCTCTTAGCATAGTGCTTAATTAAAACTGCCTGAAATCCATTTCTATATGGATTTATTTTTATTATTGCATGCAATTCATGATGATGGAATTTTCCCCCTTCTGGTAAATACCTACCTAAAGAAGTCTCCCTATTAAAAATAGAAACCGTTATACCATATGATAAGAGCTCTTTCAAAGAACCAGTTATCGGAGTTAAAATACTATAATTTAAATAGCTTTGAGGGGAAAAAAGATAAGGATCTATTATAACTAAACTTTTAATTCCTATATGCTTAACTGAGTTTATTAAATCCGCTATTTCATCTCTTCTAAAAGCCCTTGAAATGTATATATCATCAAAATTACCTCCTATCATATCTGCATGCTTATGAATAAGATAAGGGTCTAGGTAACCAAAATCCTGTATATAAATTACTCCAACCCTACCATATTTTGAAAGGGATGCTATTGTTTTATGTGCGATAGACAAAACAGCCCTCCATGTGCCATATATTTCAAATGATTTCCCTTCATCTATTGGATCTAAAAGCCTATCCAATGGAATTATATTAGTTGGTTTTTCCATCCTTTTAGCAAAATGAATAGCTTTAAAGTTTTTATTGCATTTCATTTTAATCAAATTATTCTCTATACTATAAACCATTTTTGCCCCCAGTTGCTAATTAATAAAAAGATAATCTTAACCAAGATATTATAAATTATAGCATAAGAGAGAGCAAAACGAAACTATTTTAAGAAAAACCAGGTTTCCTAGCATTTAAAACTTCCTTATTAACTAAGGTTGGCGGTACTTGCCCCCTATAAAATGAATTTAGGTTTTCATAAACAAGTTCAGCCATCCTGGCCCTTGTTTCATGTGTTGCACTACCTATATGGGGCGTTAAAACAATGTTGTATAGAGTAACTATTGGATTCTTAGGATCCAATGGTTCTGATGGATAGACATCTAGGCCTGCTCCTGCAATCCATCCTTCTTTTAATGCCTTATATAATGCATTTATATCTATTACCTTCCCCCTAGAAGTGTTTATCAAAATCGCTGTTTTTTTCATCAACCTTAATAACCTCTCATTAACTAAATTCTGTGTCTCATTAGTTAATGGAACATGCAAAGAAACTATATCGCTTTTCATAAATAGAGTTTCTATATCAACAAATTCTCCCCCTAGCTCTTCTATTTCCTTATGTCTGTTCCTGCTATTATATAGAATTTTCATGTCAAAGCCCTTAGACCTTTTTGCAACAGCATAGCCTATCCTACCACCCCCAACTATACCTATAGTTTTCCCATAAACATCATAGCCCAACATTAAGGTTGGATGCCATGCAGAACCAAGCTCATACCATTTTCCATCTCTAACAAATTTATCTGATTCAGGAATTTTTCTTGCAACTGCCATTATTAATGCCCATGTTAAGTCTGCAGTAGCATCGGTTAAAACTCCTGGAGTATTTGTTACATATACTCCATGCTTTGTTGCACAATCTAAATCAACATTATCATAACCCACAGCATATTGAGCAATTATTTTCAATTCTGGCATTAATTGTTCAATGATATCACAAGTTATCCTATCTTCCAATGTAGTTACAAGAGCATCATAACCCTTTGCATTTTTTATTATATCTTCCTTTTTTGGCGGGGCATATTTTTGCCATATAGATACATAAAATAGTTGCTTCATCTTATCAACAGCAGGAAAAGGGATCTCTCTTGTCATAAACACTCTGGGCATTTTAACCACCCATATAAAATTGCAGAATAAGAATATAAAACCCTTCAACTTAATTCTTAAATGGTGAATCATGAAAAAATTTGCCATTGCATTAATAATATTAATTATTATATTTGCTGTTCAAGTAACAAGCATAGGATTTAGCAATAGCTATGTTGAGAATAACATTTATGTAGACGATGCAGGGGACATAATATCTATTACGATTATTAACGTTACATCAGCTCCTTCAATAATATCAATTCCTACATCTTCTCAGCCAAATGCATACTTTGCTTATTATGTTAGCAATAACCAAGAAATGCCTATAGAATATAATGGAACATATCTTAATGTTTTGGCAAACAATACTGGTTTACTCAACATAACATATCTATCATTAACTGCAACAAGTAAAAATGGAAGCCTTTGGACCTTGAATTTAATTGAAAACTGCAATTCTAAGATTTATCTTCCTCAGAACTCCATAACTATTTATGTAAATCCATCTCCCATTTCTGTCTATTACTATTCAAATACACCTGTGTTATTAATGCCTCAAGGCAAAATAATTATACAATATGTAATCTCGACTCAATTAACAGCACCAACCAAAAAGAGCTATTATAATTATACTATTTATTATGTTGTAATTATAGCAGCAATAATTTTATTATCTATTTTTATTATAATAAAAAAATTAAGAAATAAAAAAAATAAGATAGAAAGAGGTGAAGAATATTATTTAGATGAAAGAGACAGAACAATTATTAATGCGATAAAAAAGCTTGGAGGCACTGCAACAGCAAATCAAATAATAAATGAAACAGGCATACCAAAGACGCCCTTGTACAGAAGGCTTTCAAAATTGGTTCAATATGGCTATATAGAAGAAATAATAACAGGAAAAACTAAAGCATATAAAATTAAAGAAAAGTAACTTAAATCGAATCAATCATATAAATACTCTAATTTCTTAGCTAAGTTATCCAAGAACCTTAGCCTCTTTGGAGTTGGTGGGTGGGTTGCCATTATTTCTTCTTTCGGATCTGTTGGTCTTTTCTTTAATTCTTCAACGGCCTCATCAATATCTTCATATTCTCTATTCCTCCTGCTTGGGAAGTCAAATTCAAAGAAGAAGCCGCCATAAATTTCTACAAAAGGAGCTATTATAAATAGCATCTGAGCTGTTGAGTTGTTTTTCGCTTCTTTCTTCAATCTCCTACTTGAATCATAAGTTATTTCTAATCTGGCAAGAGCTCTTTGTAAGTTTCTTGGATTTTTTGTTACAATAGCACTGTTTGCATCGGCATAATACTCTCTTAATCTATTGAAATGGGCAACCAAAAATCTAAATAAAACACCTGCTGCTATTAAAACAACACCAACTATTAATAGTAATACATTACCACTTATATTGCTATCCCTACCCCTTCCTCCATATCCTCCAGAAAGAAGGCCATTCCATATTAATATTTGGCCTAGGTAATATACAGCCAAGGGAATTAGGCTTAATGCCAATATAAAGCTAACATCTCTGTGCCTTAAATGGCCAACTTCATGCCCAAGCACAGCTTCCATTTCATTATCTGGCATTGAATTTAATATCCCTCTTGTAACGGCAACAAAGTTACCTGTTAGAGGGCTTCCATAAGAAAATGCGTTTGGTATATTTACTTCAGCTATCCTTAACTTAGGTGTTTTAATATTGCTTCTATTTGAAACATTTGCCAATATTTGCTGTAATTTCTTCTCTTCATTTGTTTTAGGCTCATGGGCCCTATACATTAAATTAATTAAATAAGGTGAAAAAAGCCATTGAAATATTATAATCAAAAATGTTAGAAAAACTGCACCCACTACTATTGAGTCTGCAACAAGAGGCAATCCAAACGCATAGCTTAAAATTTCCGCAGTTCCAATAAACACCCCTATGCCTGCTAAAATAATTGCTATTGCAGATATAATCATAGATGCCTTTAAACTGGATAGGCTTTCAGGCTCACTCCCAACAATTTTTGGAGCAAAAGCTGTAATTATAGCAACCATTAAACCGGCTATTAATGAACCTATTATCATTACCCACCAATATGTAAACATAAATGCTAGCAGCCCACCAAGCATCTTTCTTCACCCCCAACTATTTTTCCCCTGAGGGGATTAAACCTTTCTATTTTATTTCAAATAAAGCTTAAATGCTAAAATATTTTAAACTATTAAGGAGTGATAAAATGGAAATTAATTTGAATAGGATTTGTGAAAAAAACAAATTAGTTATAATAATTTCAGGCCCTCCTGGGTCTGGAAAATCTACATATGCCAAAATGCTTGCAAAGGACTTAGGGCTTAGATATTATACAAGCGGACAGGCCTTTAGAGAAATAGCAAAAGAAATGAATTTGGATCTCACAGAATTAAATAAAATGGCAGAAAAAGATCCAAGCATAGATTTAAAAATAGATAAAAAATCTTTTGATGAGTTATTAAAGGGTTGTATAGTTATAGATTCTCATCTAGCTTCTTGGCTATTCAGAGAATATGCAACATTAACCATTTATGTTAAGGCAGATATGAAAAACAGAGTTAAAAGAATGTCTGAAAGAGATTGTATAGATATGGAAAATGCTATGAAAGAATCAAGCATAAGAGAAATAACACATTGGAAGAGATTTAAAAAATATTATGGAATAGACATAAGAGACCTATCTCTATTTGATTTAGTTGTAGATACAACAAACCTAAGCATACAAGATGCCTATAACATAATATTAGAATTCGTTAAAAGGGAATTAAAATTAAATTAAAAATTTTTTATTTTTATTAGCCTGTCTACTCCTTACCTAAGCAAATTTCTATGCTACTGACCCTTCTTGTTCTTTGCTGATTTGTTTGTGGATCATTAACAGTTATTTCATGACTTCCTACATCAATGTTTTTAACTTTTACATTCTTAGCAAATCTGCTTCTTACTATTTCAACAGTATCAACAGCCTTAGTTATATTTCTACCCCTTGCTTTTACAACAACGGCTGAAACGTTCTGTTCCATCAATGTTGTTAAAACAGCTAACACATAGTTCATTACAGGCTTTTTACCAACTCTAACCTCAGGTGATCCTTCGCATACCATAACGCTCCACCTATTCTAGCAATTTTGTGCTGTTTATTCAAAGACATAGATAGCAATATATAAGCTTTTTGCTATCCGCTAAGACTAAAAAAATATATAAACAAAGGTTTACAAATATTTTATGGTGGAAATTAATTGGCAAACAGAAGCTTGAACAAAAAAATAACCTATATAATAGTTTTGTTAATGGTTGTTATAGTATTAACAAATGCATTATGGTTTGTTTCCTTCAGCCAAATAAATAATTCATACAACACAATAAAGAATAAATATAATCAATCAGTTACAACATACAACAAAACAATCAATAATCTGACTAAGATCATTACAACTTATCAAAAAGATTTAAATACAACTATAAAGCTTCTTAACATATCAACAAAACTATTGAAAATATATAATGCGACATTAACTATTGAAACAGCCGAATATAACTTAACCAAAGCAAAGCTAAACATAGCTATGGCCTTATTAACTTTAAATAGCATTGATGAATTTAAAATAGCAAACTCTTCCATGCAAGATGCAATCAACTTAACACTAAGTTCAACACAAAACAGTTCATTAAAAAGCTATTATTTAATAGCTGCAAGTAAGGATGTAAACACATCAATATTAATTTTGAATCAACTCGAAACAAACGGAAAAATTTTAAATCTATCAAGATATTATTTAAATAATATATCAAATGCATTATCTTTAGCAAACTCTGTTAATTCAATAATAATAAAATTAATTAATGGTGGTAGCCCATCATATACAGATATAGCAACTTTGACCAATGCGCAAACATATTTCCCAATTTATTTGGCATACGCAGAAAAGATATTATTAAATAATTATTAAAAATAAATTTTAAAATAAAAATTACTCAGAATATTTGCTAAATATGGAATAACATAATAGGGTTTCTTCAACATTATTAATAATCCTTGAAATATCTATTATTCTTGCTAGTAAATAACCAAAGGAAGGGGATGAACTCTTAATTATTTCTACCAAATCCTTTTCCAATTCTAGGATTGTTCTAAGTTTCCAATAGGCTTCTTCTTCCTTCTTAATGCTTGGCGGTTGTATGCTAGATGTCGATGTTACAATAGATACTTCTAAAAGTTGTAACAAAAACTTAAGCCTCTCCTTTTCATCTAAGCTCAAATTATCTGATAAATTAATTATATCTATTGCTAGTTTATATAAGGAATCATTAGATAAAATTAATAATCCAACTGCGGCAGACAAGAGTCTATTCATATGTTCTTCTGTAAGCCCTTGGCCTCTACCTCTACTTGCCATCCTTAACAATCTAAAACTATAAGATTTTAATTCCTCATAGCCCATATCTATATCGCTTTGACTTATGTTAGATCCATCTAATTGCATTGTTAGCTTTGATATTAAATCGCTCAAATTCCTTCCATATACCATTAGTGTATCAACTACATTTATTATTTTATCCTTAAAATTTATAGCCATTTCATATTCGCTAATAAGACCAGATTCTGTAGAGGGTAACTTTTCAGCTATTTGGCTCGCCTTTTCTAAAATATCGCTTCTAAATGGTCTGTTTGAATACAAAACTATTGAATCAAGACCTGATATATAAGAACATAATACTATTCTACCTGCATGCTTACATACATTGTTATGCTGAATAGAAAAAGATGACTTTAAAATAGATCCGCCTTCGGATGGAGATATAATTAACCTTTCTCCATCTTCGAAAACAGATACTATGCTTCCAACATTAACTCTATGCTTCCTAGCCCACTCTCTTGGGATAGTAATAATCATAGAAGATGTACCTAATTTTTGAACTTTTCTTTGCACTGACTTGCCTTCTATCTCTATACTTTCTACTTCGTTCAAAAAGGTTCACCATGTCTTATATGTTGTGGGTCGCTTAAATATGTTTGTAGTTAATAAATGTTTACCATAGGTTTTGTATATATCTATACAGTATAGCAATGTGTATTTTCAGTGAAAATATTTATTAACCCGCTTTACATATATTATCTTGCCTGTGAAGGCATTTGAGTGCGGCAGAAAAAATTAGGTTTGTGGATGTGCAATATATTGATTTAACAGGTTTTTTAAGGTCTGTAACTATATCTTATCAAGCTTATCTAGATAAGATACCAAGCTATATAGCTTCATTTGATGGAAGCAGCGTCGAAGGATTTGAAGAGATAAACAAAAGCGATATGTTTTTAAAGGCTGATGAAAAGACTTTTTCTAGAGTACCATGGGATACCAATAAAGCAAGGGTTATAGGAGAAATATATGATTTAAAAAACAAGAGATATGAAAAGGATCCAAGATATATTGCTTTTTCAACTACAGATTATATAAAGCAACAAGGCTATTCGCCTATGGTTGGTTCTGAGATTGAATTCTTCCTTTTTGATTCAATAGATTTAGATGTAGGAAATCCTATAAAAGGAATAGGTTATGATTTAACTTCTCAAGAACAACCTTGGGATTTCTCAGGTTTAACTCTAAGAACGAAGAAATCCTACCATATGGCAGAACCAAATGATAAATTATCAAAAACCAGAAGTGAAATAATAAACTCATTTAAAGAATTTGGCTATGATTTCGAAGCATCTCACCATGAAGTAGCAGTTTCTCAGAATGAAATTAGCATCAAAGCAGGAGATCCATTGCTTGTAGGAGACGAAATTGTTACACTTAAATATGTTGCAAGAAACATTTCGTTACAAAATGGGCTAACACCTGTTTTCATGCCAAAGCCATTATTTGGAGATAATGGAAGTGGTTTACATTTCCATATGAGCTTATGGGATACAAATAACAAAACAAACTTATTTTACGATGACTCAACAAATGATATAAGCCAACTTGCTAGGTATTTCATAGGAGGAGTTTTATATCATGGAAGAAGCTTGGCAGCGCTTGTTGCTCCTACGACAAATAGCTATCATAGATTGGTTCCAGGGTATGAAGCCCCTGTATATCTGGTCTGGGGCCATAGCAACAGGAGTGCAGCCGTTAGGATTCCATCAACTGGAGGGAAAAGCAAGTTAACAAGAATTGAATTTAGGAGCCCTGATCCTACATGCAACCCGTATTTAGCGTTATCAGCATCTCTATTAGCTGGTTTAGATGGCATCAAGAAGAAAATAGATCCGGGAGATCCCTATGAAAATAATGTATATGAAATGCCAGGAAATCTGCTAAAAGAAAAGAAAATTATAACGCTACCAAAAAGTTTAGATGAGGCCCTAGAAGAACTAGAAAGCGATAACAATTATTTAAAGCCGATTTTTAATAATGAGTTACTAGAAAGTTATTTAGATATTAAAAGAAAAGAATGCGATACCATAAGAATGATGCCAAACCCGTATGAAATATATATGTATTTAAATCTTTGATTTTTTATTTTTATTATTTTATGCATGGTTCTTTATGCCGGTTCTATATGAATAATCTGAGTTGGACAACTTTGAACAGCGGCATCTACACAATCCTTTAAATCATCTGGAACAAAGCCCTCATTAATCTTGCTTGGATCTTTCCTCCACTTTGCAACTATATTGGCTTTTCCATCAACATCTGACATCTCAAACACATCTCCGCATAAACTAACACAGACCATATCCGCAATGCAATTATCTCTAGGTTCTTCCCAAACTCTATATGCCATACCACACCACCAACATTTTCATTCATACTTTGATTTATTATAACCAGTATAAAAATTTTTTAGGTATTCTCATTATGATCATTAAATAGCAAATTAAATTTCCGACCTCATTTCTAAAATAAATAGAGGAGGTATATTTTAATTAAAATAAAAACGAAAAAGCATTTATATATTTATATTTTGGAAAATAATAAACTATTGGGTGCTAAATAAATATGAGCTATTCATTTGAAGAAGAAATTTTAGGTTATAACTTTATAGAATATGGAAACCTCGGAAAACCAAAATATTTAATATTGGGACTACCCGATGCAGGTCTAATTGGACCTATAGCAGCAAGCCATATTGTGAGAACACTAAATATGCAGGATGTTATAGGAATAGAAAGTTATGGCTATATACCGCCAGCTGCAATAATTCAAAATGGATCAATAAAGTATCCTATGAGAATATATTCAAATGGAGATATATCAGTGTTGATAACTGATGTAGCACCTGTTCCCTCAGGTATCGTTTCATTAGGTTCAGCTATAGTTGAATTTGCCAGAAAAAGAGGAGTAGAACATATCATAAGTGTTAGCGGGATTGGCAATCCATCTAGAGCAGAAATTGATAAGCCCAGTGTTTATTATCTTGCAACTACAGAAAATTCCTTTAAGCTAGTACAGCAATTTAATGATGTTAAACAATTCCCAGACGGAATTATTGTTGGTCCATATGCGATAATATTGAAAGAATCAATGAAAAGAAAGGTAAACAATCTATTATTATTAGCAGATGCATTTATTGAAATGCCAGATCCTGAGGCTGCAGCAGAAGTTATTGAAAAAATATCAAAAATCATTAATATAAACATAGATGTTTCACAACTATTGCAAGAAGCAGAGACATTAAGGCTAAGATTGCAGGGATTGGCAAAGGAAACAAAAGATGTATTAGCAAAGGTAGGAAAGGGATATGAGTACAGAACACCCCTAATTTATAGTTGAGAGGGTGTTAGTAATTGTCTTACGATCAATTTGAAGATCTAAGAAAAAGAATGCTAAAAATGCTTAGGGATATGATGATTGATGCAGACGAAATGGATGCATGGCTTGAAGGATTACTAGATGATATGGAACTTTCCTTAAAGCCAAGAGAATTGCTAAATAAAAGAATTGACGAAAGCTCAAAGGGATATTTAACTCCTTTAATAAGCATTCATGACCTTGGTGATGAGCTATTAATAACTATAGATATACCGGGAAGTGATCCAAATAGCATCTCAATAGAATTAGTTCCTGATAAGATATCAATAGAGGCAAAGATTAAAGAAGAGATAGCAAGAGAAGCATTTGGACAAGCATATTGGGCAAAAAAGATACATGAATATAAAGGAACTTATACATTACCAGCCAATGTTGATCCTAGATCGGCCAAGATAAACAAGAAAAAAGGAATGCTCGTAATTAAAGTAAAAAAGGCTTAAAAATTGCTAATCTTTTTTAAGATTTCTTCTCTTCCAAGGATTCAGCAACTAGTTCAGCAATATCTTTAACTTTAAAACCAAACTTATCAGATTCCCCTCTAAACATTGTGTTACACATTGGGCAAGAAACAGATAGGACTTTTTCATTAGAATCTATTTTATCTAAAGTCTCCTTTGCCTCTTCAGATCTGATAACGGATATCCTTTCTCCTCTCTTTACTTCATAAAACATTTGGCCTCCCCCACCACCACAGCAAAAACTATTTTCCCTATTCCTTGGCATTTCTTTAATCCTCAACCCCTTTATACTGCCAATAACTTCTCTAGGCTCATCATAAATATTATTCCACCTACCTAAATAGCATGGATCATGATATGTTATTGCATAATTTAATTCCTTTGTTGGCTTTATCTTTCCTTCCTTTATTAACCTAGAGATTAAAATACTATGATGCTCAACTTTAAGATTTTCTAAGGTTTCAACCAACTTAGCCGTTTCTTGGTTCTTAATTAAATAATCCTTATACTTCTTATAATTATTTTTAAAGTTGTTAAAACCGTGAGGACAATTAACTAAAAGCTTTTTGAACTTATACTTGCTAAGCATTTCTAAGTTCATCTTTATATATTCAACATAGAGGGCTTCATCACCTATACTTCTTGCAGGTTCACCACAGCAACCCTGCTCTATCGGAATCCCTATTCTCAAACCAGCCAATTTTGCAATTTTTATTAAAGATTCTGCAACAGGCCTAATCCTTGGATCATAGGTTGTAACACAACCAATCCAATAGAGATAATCGTATTCCTCACCCTCTTTTGCTATAATATCATCTCCATACTTTTGTGCCAATTCATTGATCCACTGCTCTTTTTCAACAGGATTCATGCCTAGAGGATTACCTGTTTGTTGCAATCTATATAAAGCATTTAATGCATCTTCGGGTATATCTTGTGAACTTGTGCTTATCATACCTCTCCTTAGATCAATAATTGTATCTACATGATGTATTGTAACAGGACACTCATATACGCATGCCCCGCATGTTACGCAGCTCCATATTGCTTCCGGATTAATTTGCATTTCTTTTGTTCCTATTACATTTTCTTCCCATAGACCTTTATGCATCATTTCTTTCATATCAACAATAACGTTTCTTGGCGATAGTATTTTACCAGAATTAAAAGCCGGACATGCATTTGTACATCTCATACAGCTTGTACATGCATCATAATCTATTCTTTGCTTCCAAGTAGTATCTGATAGCTTTACAACACCTACAGGTTTTCCTTTTTCTATTCTTTCATCAATATCTAACACTGGTTTTATTCCATCAGGCATTGATCCTTCTCTTTGTAAAGAAACATTTACAGTTGCAGAATATATGTGCCATAAATTTGTATAAGGTATTAATGCCATCGCAAGCATAGTCAATGACATGTGGAATAGCCATAAACCTCTGTAAATTACTTGCAGTTCTGATATGGGAACAGTCCTTGGCCACAAAAATACCAAATAACCTATGGGATCAAACCAATAAGACTCCCACGAATATCTGTAAGCAACTGCTGCTATTCCACTAAGCAAGAATCCGGTTATTACTATAACTAATAGCATACCTAAAACCAAGTAATAATAGGGATCTTGGGGTAAGTTTTTTGTCAGCTTTAAACTCCTCCTTATTATTGCTATTACTATTCCAATAATAGCTATAATCCCTGCAATATTAGCTAACAACTTATAAACAAAGAAAACGTCTCCTGTCAGGAAAATAACTACATGAGCATTTATAGCTCTAAGCACTGTAGTTACGGCAAGCCAACCAATCCCATAAAATATTAAAGCATGCATAGTTCCTGGAAATCTCTTTCTAAGAACTTTCCATTGCAAAATAACGTATTGAATAAAGTTTTTAACTATATATGTTAAAGATGGCCACTTTATCTTTTCATTACCATAGGTCCACCTTTTATACCCAACATATGCAGAATATAAAAGAATAATTGCGACCACAACTGCTTCTCCATAAACTATAGGTTCATAACCCTTGACCCAAACAAAATTGTAAATGCCTATTGATGATGTCAAATCTTACACCTACTTCAATGCTTGTAATATAGATTATACTATAAAAATATGATATTATTAAGCTATTAAAATGAACACAAATTTAGTTTTTATATATGGCTTAAGATTTTTCTAAAACATAAATACAAAATTAATTTATTTTGTTAATCAATTTAAATTCTATCCACTCTAATAAATTAGGGTGTTTGAACTGACAAAAAAACAAGCAAGCATTGACGATTTTATAGATGATATAAAAAAGAAAATAAACACAAGTAACTCCAATAAAAATGCAAACAAAAACACAGGAAAATCAAGAGATTTAACTTTTTTCTTCGAAGATAACAGCAATGCAAACTATGAGGAAAAAGAGGAAGAAATCAAAGAAGATACAATAAAAAATGATGTAATTGAAAAAAGTGAGATAGAAGGAAAAGTTGAATCAAGCAATATAAATAATGATAAGGAAAGAGATGGGGGAAAAGTAAATATTGCATATGAGATAAAAAATAATGGAGGAAAAGTTGATAGTTGGAAATTAAGCGAACAAAACAGCTATTATGATAGTGCAAAGGGTTATTTAATGGAAGTAAGATATGAAGGTGACTTAGGCAAAGCTATTGCTTTAATATATGATATTAATGAAAAAAAGATTAAAAAATGGATTGATAAAACAGGTCATAAACCCTATTTCTTGACTAATATTAAAATAGATGAAAATGAAAGGCTTCCAATAGATTTAAGCAAGTATAAGTCTTTTAGCAACTATGCAGTTATTACAAAAAAAGATCCATTAACAAATAATGATATAAAGCTACTAAAAATTATTGTAGATGATCCATTAGCAGTTAAAAATTTAAGAGGCGCTATTAAGGATAAAGGATTCGAAGCATGGGAAGCTGATATAAAATACTTTTTAAATTATATTTATGACAATCAATTAATCCCTGGTATGCCTTATGAAGTTAATACCAATTGGAAACAAAACGAATGGAAAATAGATGAAAATATGAGAGAATTAATCAACAAAAATTTTCCTGATAATATGAAAGAAACTGCATATTCATGGGTTCCGATATTAGAAGAAAAAGCACCAGATATAGATAGGGTAGCAATAGATATAGAGGTCTACACTCCAGAAGGACATTTTCCAAATCCAGATGAAGCATATTATCCAGTAATATCTATTTCATTAGTTGATAATAGAGGTAATAGGCAGGTATTACTATTATACAGGGATGGAACCCGTTTTACTGGAAAAACTCCTGATGCACAGATTGAAATTTTTGATACTGAAAAAGGTTTGATTTTAGAGGCATTAAGAAGGATCACAAAATATCCTGTAATCGTAACATTTAATGGAGATAACTTTGACATACCTTATATCTATAATAGATTAATTTCATTGGGATTAAGGCCTGATGAAATCCCAATAGTTTTCCACCAAGATTATATCACATTTCAAAACTCCTTGCATCTGGATTTACATAAGCTATTTGATATAAGAGCATTACAGACATACGCCTTTAGCAACAAATACAGAGAAAAGAACTTAGATTCGATAGCAGAGGCTTTGCTAGGATCATCAAAAATAAAACTTACTGCTATAATAAATAATGTTAGTCTCGATGAACTAGCAAGCTATAATTTGCAAGATGCTATTTTAACGATTTCATTAACAACTTTTTCTAATAATTTAGTTTGGAACCTCTTAATGCTATTAATGAGAATAAGCAAAATGGGATTAGAAGAGGTATCTAGAGTTCAGGTATCTGCATGGATTAAAAGCACGCTTTATTGGGAACACAGAAGGAGAAATCTATTAATACCAAACAAAGAAGACATTTCAGCAAATAACATATCACCAAAGAGCATGGCAATAATAAAGGATAAAAAGTATAGAGGGGCTATAGTATTAACACCTCCTCAAGGTGTTTACTTTAATGTATTGGTATTGGACTTTGCAAGCCTATATCCATCTATAATAAAGAACTGGAATCTAAGCTATGAAACTGTTAATAATCCGAATTGTAAGGATGATTATGTGCAAGTACCAGAAGTAAACCACTTCATATGTAAAAGTAGAAAAGGTATTTCAAGTGAATTAGTTGGATTGCTTAGGGACTTCAGAGTTAAGGTATATAAGAAAAAATCCAAAGATAAAAACATTGATGAGCAAGAAAAGATATGGTATGATACCGTACAAGCAGCAATGAAGGTATATATAAATGCAAGCTATGGAGTTTTTGGCACAGAAACATTTAGTCTTTATAGTTTACCTGTTGCTGAAAGTGTTACAGCCATTGGAAGAAATGTATTAATGGATACCCTAAAGAAATCTTCCGAATTAAACCTTCACATATTATATGGTGATACGGACAGCTTATTTTTATGGGATCCTCCAAAAGAAAAATTGGAGGCAATAATAAAATATGTAAAAGAAAAGTACGATTTGGACTTAGAAATAGATAAAGTATTTAAAATAGTTCTTTTCAGCGGGCTAAAGAAGAACTATATAGGCATAGATAATGATAATAAAATAACAATAAAAGGTCTTGTAGCTAAGAAAAGCAATACTCCAGAGTTTATAAAAATAGAATTTGCTAATGCTTTATCAATATTACAAAGACTGAATGAGCCTGAGCAAGTAGAAATTACATTAAATCAACTAAAAGATTTAATTCAAGGAATATACCAAAAACTAAAGAAAAAGGAATATACCTTAGACCAATTAGCAATAACTGTTATGCTAAGCAAAGGATTAAACCAATATGAAAGAAATACCCCTCAACATGTAAAAGCTGCATTATTGCTTAAAAAAGAGGGGTTCAATGTTTCTAAAGGTGATGTTATTTCATTTGTTAAAACAAAAGATAAATTAAGCGTTAAACCTGTTAAATTAGCAAAGCTGTCTGAAGTCGATATAACCAAATATGTTGAATATATCAGATCAGCATTAGAGCAATTCTTATTGGCATTTGGAGTTCAATGGGATGAATTGGTTGGAGTTAAAAAATTGATTTAATGAACAAAAACCAATTATGCAAACATATTTTAGCCACCCTTTGGCTGATATATTAGGTAACTTCATATAAAATTGCGCTTATTTTTCTCTGCAATTCTTTATGCCAGAAAAATAGTATTGCTCTAAATGCGTCTGAGATTTTACTTTTTTCTATTTCTTATGTTAAGATATATCGCTGACCTCTCCTGCCCTGATGGGCGTTAGTTCCTGAGGTCTTGAGGGTTCCTATAGGAGCTACTCTGATTCCTCCTTATGCGAGTAAATTCGTTTCCCACTCTTCATCTTTATTTGGACCTAAGAGAGAAATCTCGCCCTCCTTTTTCTTTAATTTGGCAACGAGTAGAGACTTACCTTATATAGTGAAGAATACCCTTGATAGCTATTCATATCTAATTATTTTTAGAACAAACTTTAAACTTTACCTCACCTTAAAATGACAAGATTTGTCGTTTATTTTATCAAGCTGGAGTGTGAACCCTTCTTTTCTCGAAGGAGGCTAGGCTTGCCTTTACTTTATAAAATTTTATTTAAATTCTAAAACAGCAAAAATAATTATATTTAAATTCTTGTATTAGACTATTACAATAGAAATGAGGTGAGAGAAATGAGCTTGGAGCTAAGAACATATAAATTAGCCCTAAGGAAAACCAATAAAGGGCCTGTAATTTTATTTAAAAGTAGTGCACCTAAACAAAGAGAATATACATTAATAAGGATAGGAGGTAAAAAAACTGAAGAAATTTTTAATTCTTTGGTATCTGCTTTGAAAGAAGAAAACCTTATAGAGGAAGAAAGCAAATCTAATAATTATAATGCTTATAAATTAAAAGAAAGTATAGGAGCATCGGTTGGAGGATATTTAATTTTAATAAGAAGAAGCAGGGAACCAACTTCTTGGATACCATATTTCAAAGACTTTATAAAAGGTGAAAAATATAAAGGATCTAGAGAGGTTTTATCTTATTTATTGGGTTTAAGTATGGATATAAGTAAATTAAGTAGCCCACCTGAAAACAATAGAATAGATCTAGATCCAAAGGTATTAAATGCTGTTAGTGCTGGAACAAAAATAATATCTAAAAAATTATGGGAAATTAAGAAATAAATTAGCTGTGGATGATGACCGATTTCGGTCTGAAATTTATGATGAGCCGTGTGAGGTCTGACAATACGAACAACAAGCCTTGCCCCTTCTGAGGGGCAAATAAAATTTTAAATTCTAAAATGTGTTAAGGTATTGTGAAAACAATAAGGTGTGGGGAAGCCCATAAAGGGTGTATTAAGTGTGTTGAGTGTATTAAGTGTCCCCACAGATACATATTCCTGAGTCCCAGGGAG
>PNIA01000023.1 GCA_002877855.1 Caldisphaera sp. | reverse complement strand
ATATCTACCCTTTCTCAATTTGTAAGATCTATGACCATAAATTCTTGAGGAAAATGACTTAACAATTTCTACAAAGTCCTCAAAGAGTTCTTTCATGTAGTCCTTTGTCTCCTCTTGAAAGGCTACAATCACTTATTTATTAGGGTTTGAATAAAATCAATGATTTCTGATATATGGCTGGTAACTCTTGAGTGTACATCAATTCTAATGTTGAGTTTATTTAAATTATTAAGGTAATCTTTCACATAAGTATTGACTATTTCTTCCCAGCTAGAGTTTGTTTCCTTTGCTTTGTTAATTATTTTATCATCTATATCAGTTATATTTTGAACATAAATTATATTATAACCTTTTAATGATAAGTATCTCCTTATGGAATCAAATACAACAAAGGTTCTTGCATGGCCTATATGAGTATAGTCATAAACTGTTGGACCGCAGACATACATGTTTACTATAGACTAGTTCCAAGAACTAAATATTTCAAATCTTTTCCGATTTGTGTATGCAACACAATTGGTTACCACCAGGATCTTTTTATATCTATAGAAAATAAAGATTTGCTAAAATTTATAAGGTATTACAAAGATAATAAAAATTGATCACTGAATAGTGGTTAAAATGAGGAAAGCTAATATAAAAAACATAATAGAAGGATCTAGACCTTGGTCCTTATCAATGTTTATTGCTACTTATTTATTAGGAGTTTTCTTAGGTTTGGATTATTTTAAGGAATTTAATATATATTTATTTTTGCTTATAGTAATGGGCGCAATTGGAGAGTTATTCCTTCATATGATGACAAATATAATAAATGATTATTATGATTACGTGAAAAATATAGACAAAAGGAATAACATACCAATCAAAAGATTTCACCTAGTTTTCCATAGTAATTTAAATCCTGAAGAAGTAAGAAACATATCACTGGCTTTAGGATTTATAGCTATTATAATAGGTATATTTATTGCATTAATGGGAAGACCATTAGCTCTGCCCTTAGGATTTATAGGTTTTATAATGGGTATTGAATATAGTGCGCCTCCATTATATTTTAAATATAATGGTCTTGGAGATTTCTCAGTTATAATATCAATGCTTCTTCTATCTTTAGCTGGTTTTTATGTATATACAGGAAAGATATCAATTGTAGGAATTTTAATAAGTCTTCCGATCTCTATTTTGATAGATGATGTTCTAATGGCAAACAATATAAGGGATATAAATAGGGATAGAGTATCTAATGTTAAAACATTACCAATTATTTTGGGATACAATAAATCAAAATATCTTTATATTTCACTCTTAATTCTTTCCTATATAATATTAATTTTCTTAATTTTCTTAAAAATTATTCCAATATATGCATTTTTAGAATTGTTAACGTTACCTCAAGCTGTTAATTTAATTTCTAATGCATTAAAGGATAACTTTGAGCTTTTAGATGTAAAGAACGCCAAACTTGTTTTGAATTTTGGAATTTTATTTATGATTTCTTTAATAATATCTATTATAGTTAAAATTATTTAAATACCAAGCTTTGTTTTATATTCATTATATAAAGATGTAACATAAGAAACCCAGTCGTTAAGCTCTAATGGGCTTTGAGTAGCCTTTTGTGCTTTTTTCATATAATCAGCAACAATAATAAGTTTTGATAAGAGTGAAGGTCTTCCCAGCATTTTTAATGCTAATGTAGCCTTTTCCAGTAACGCTTGTTTCATAAGCATCTTGAGCTTTCATTATTCCATGTTTTTGCATTATATCTAATTCCAGGGATCAATATTAGGGTAATCTGATAAATTAAACGGCAAACCTTGTCTTTTAAGGCGAGGTAATGCCCTTAAGGTTTGTTTTAAAAATAATTAGATAAGCAATAGTCATCAATGTTATTCTTCACCAATTCGTGATATGAAGTAGACCTCTACTCCATTACCAAACTAAAAAGGTAAGAAGGGTTGAGATTTCTCCCTCAGATCAAATAAGGATGAAGAGTTGGTAACTTTACTCCCACATAGGTAGGAATCAGAGTAGCTCCTATAACCCTCAAGACCTGGGAACCCTCGCCCTTCAGGTCGAGAGAGGTCAGTGATTTATTTCTTGATATAAATGATTTTTGATCAAGTATTTTTCATTAGTCTAAATAGCATTTATAATATTGAGTAAATATATTTCATAGAGGGAGTAAACGTGTATGTAGAATACACATTGCATGAATGGGTAGGAGTTTCACCGGACATAGCTTTCACTGAAAATCTACAAAAAGCTGTGCTAGAAACATTAAGATCAGAATTAGAGGGCCAAGCCGATCCTGATTTAGGAATAGTAATAGCAGTGCTAGACGCAGGTATTGAGGGGGATGGTATATTATTACCAGAAGATCCTGATATATATTTTCCAGTAAAATATACATTGATGGCGTTTGAGCCCCTTCAGTTAGAAGTAGATAAAGGTATTGTGAGAGATGCAAGAGAATTTGGTCTTTTTATTAACTTAGGTCCAATAGATGGTTTTGTGCATAGAAGTCAAATAATTGATGAGGATGTAGAATATTTGCCTGAAAGAAGAGGATTTAAGGGTAAAGAAAGTGGAACAATTATTGAGGCAGGAGATATTGTAAAAGTAAGAGTTACGCAAATAAGTAAGGCATCTAAAAAATCGGCTTTATTTAGACTAGGTTTAACAATGAGACAACCTTATTTAGGGAAAGAAAATTTGGATGAAAAGGAAAAACAGGAAAAGAAAGAGACTAAAGAGACAGAAGAACAAGAAAAATAGAAAGATTTTTCTTGGGAAATTATACTTATAATTATTGGGTGAAGATTTTGAGTCAACAAATAGATTATAATGAATTCTCTAAGGTTGATTTAAGAGTTGGAAAGGTTTTGAGTGTAGAAATAGTGCCTAACAGTAGAAAATTATTGAAGTTAATAGTTGACCTTGGTAGTGAGCAAAGACAAATATTGGCTGGTTTACAAAAATGGTATAAACCAGATGACTTGATAGGAAAATTTGTTGTAGTTGTTGCAAATCTTAAGCCGAAAATAATGGGTGGATTAGAGAGTCAAGGCATGATTTTAGCCGCACCTTGCGGAGATAATCAAAAGCCAGTAGTATTGACATCTCTTGAACCTGTTATTCCAGGGTCAAAAGTTTGTTAGAAAGATTTATCGGTCTTTCTATAGATATAACAATGGGGCCCAGCAATGAAGAGGGTTTTAAGTGAAGATAATATGGATGATTTCGAACCCACGCCTGGAGTTGGGCCTTGTATTGAAGAATTTTTGAAAAAAAGTGAAGAATTAGATGAAATAAACAGCATTTCACAAAATAAAGAAACAAATTATGTGGATATATTGCTCTATGATAATGAAAAATTAGAATTTTACTTGAGAACATTTGTAGGAATAGATTGCTTGCATATAATTGATGGTGTTCTAGAGTCGTGTGAAAATGATATAAAGGACATGCTTAAAAAATATGCTGATTTTCCAGAAGTCTCAAAGGTTGAAATGCAAGGTAATTGTATAAGGTTAATTATTCCTTCTACACCAATTATTAGGATTAAAAAATTTTTAGAAAAAATTAATATAAAATTCGAGAAAATTCTATCGTACAGGCTAGTTTATGACTCGGGTGTTGATTTTGGTGATCAGGTTTAGAATTAAAGGTTGGTTAAGCACAGATATATTTAAAGAATTAACGAGTTTTTCTAATTATATTGGAAGACTACAAGGATTTTCTGTTTTTGAGATTGATGAAAATAAAATGAAGTTGAATAACTATTCACCTATAGATATAATGGAAATTTTGAAAGGGCTAGAAAATGATATTATTAAAGATGATTTAATAGAAATTGAAAAATATTTTAAAAATTATCTTGGTGTTAAAATTAAGTATGATTTAAAAAATCTATTATTAGAGTCAAAAATATATTTAAAGCCTTATTTGGAAGACTTTGCAGTTAAAGGAAAATATAATTATTCGCTCAGATCATATGTATTTGATCCATATGTTTATGAGGATCTAAAAAAGCATTTAAGTTCAAAAGGATTGATTGTAGATGACGAGACTGGCATCTATTTAAATAGTAATTTTCCAAGGAAATTAATTTTTAGTGGAGAACTCAGAGATTATCAAAAAGATGCTATTGAAAAATGGAAGCAGAATAGTAACAAAGGGGTTATTGTCTTACCAACTGGAGCGGGTAAAACTATTGTGGCTATAAGCGCAATTTCTCAATTAAATGTTAATACTTTGATAGTCGTATATACCAAAGAGCATATAAAACAATGGGAAGAAGCTATTAAGAAATTTACAGATGCTTCAGGTCTAATAGGTACATTTTATGGAGAAGAGAAGAAAATAGAACCAATAACAATAATTACATATCAAAGTGCCTTTAGAAATATAAAATTATTTGCAAAAGATTTTAAGTTTCTAATTTTTGATGAGGCCCATCATTTACCAGCGGAAAAGTTTAAGGCAATAGCATTAAAAATGCCATCACCATTTAGAATGGGTCTTTCTGCAACTGCTGTTAGAGAGGATGGAAAACAAGAGGAAATTTTCCCATTGATAGGAGGTATAGTATATCAAAAATCTCCAAGCGAACTAACGTCTGAGGGGTATTTAGCGCCATACATAATAAGAAGAATTAGGGTAGAATTGAGTAAAGATGATATGAAAAGATATGATGATTTAAGAAAACAATATTTTGTATATGCAAAAGGTAGGACATTTGAAGAAATACTAAATTCTGCTAAGAAAGGAGATTTTAATGCTATAAATGCATTGAAAATAAAGTCCCAAATGCAGCATGTGATTCAAAATAGCAATGCAAAGTTAGAAAAGGTTATTGATTTAGCTTTAAGTGAATTAAAAAATGGCTCAAAAATAATAATATTTACGCAATATAAAGATCAGGCAGAAGAGCTAGCAAATAAATTAAATGCATATCTTATTCATGGTAGTATTGACGAGAAGAAAAGAATTGAAACGTTAAAAGAATTCAAAGAAGCAAAAAGTGCTATCCTTGTTGTAACAACGGTAGGAGATGAAGGTTTAGACATACCAGATGTAAATGTGGGTATATTTGTATCTGGTACAGGATCTAGGAGGCAGTTCATACAAAGACTAGGTAGACTTTTAAGGCCATTACCTGGTAAAAAATCAATATTATATGAAATTGTTGTAGGTAGAACTAGCGAAGAATTACAATCCAAAAAAAGAAGAAGCGCATTATAATAATTGTCTTTATTTTCCTTTTAGTGCATCATTTATTAACTTAGGTAATTCAAATGGGGTTTTAGCTACCTTTATTCCTACGCTTTCTAGTGTTTCTACTTTGTCCTTATATGTTCCTGATCCAAGCATTATTATAGCTCCTGCATGACCCATTCTTTTACCTTCTGGTGCTGTTCTGCCTGCTATAAATCCAACCACTGGTTTGGTAAAACGTTTTTCTTCTACCATCTTTGCCGCTCTTTCTTCTGCATCTCCTCCTATTTCACCAACTATGATCAATGCCTTAGTTTGCGGATCTTTTTCATAATACTCCATTACTTCAGTGAAGGTCATACCTATTACCGGATCTCCTCCAATCCCTAAAACCGTGGATTGTCCTATACCGCTTCTTGTTAAGGCATAGCTTACCTCATATGTTAAGGTTCCACTTCTTGAAGCAATACCAACAGGACCTGGTATAAATACATGGCCTGGCATTATACCAACTTTAGCTTTTTCAGGTGTAATGGCACCTGGGCAATTAGGTCCTATGATATTTGTACCCTTTGATTTAGCATAATTGACAAATTCCAATGCATCGTGAACTGGTATATGCTCAGTTATTACTACAACAAATTTTAAATTGGAATCAACGGCTTCATATACTGCATCTGCTGCAAATTTTGCTGGAACAAATATGATAGAAGTGTTTGCTTCTGGATGTTCTTTTACAGCTTCTGCAACGGTATCATAAATTGGTATATCATATACTTTTGATCCACCTTTACCTGGAGTAACACCTGCAACTATTTTAGTCCCATATTCAAGCATCAACTTAGTATGGAAAGAGCCTTCATTGCCAGTTATTCCTTGGACTATTAACCTAGTATTCTCATCAACTAATATACCCATCTTTCTCACCTCATTTACTAATTGCAACTTTAACAGCTTCTATAGGATCATTAAACGCTTCTATGCCTGCTTCTTTTAATATCTTTCTACCAAGCTCTTCATTGGTTCCGGTTAATCTTATTACTATAGGCTTTTTGTTTGATGATTCATTTAATGCCATAACAACACCCTTTGCAACCTCATCAGCTCTCGTAATGCCTCCAAACATATTTATAAATATTTTTTTAGCTTTTGGATAATCTAGTAAAAACTTAACACAAGCTTTTACATGATCAGCATCAGCTCCTCCTCCCATATCAAGGAAGTTAGCTGGCTTGCCTCCATACTCATAAATTAAATCCATCGTTGTCATAGTGAGACCTGCTCCGTTTCCTAGAACTCCTACGTCACCATCTAATTCAACAAATGCTAAATCCATTTCATGAGCTTTGATTTCATATTCAGTATTTTCTCCAAGTCTTTCCTCTTCAGTCTTTGCAAAGTCTTCATGTCTAAATAAACTATTATCATCCATTGTAATTCTAAGGTCTAATGGTAAAACTTTATCATCAAGATATGCTAGAGGATTGCTTTCAGCTAGTTCTGCATCATATTCAACGAAAGCCCTGTACAATGTAGTTAAGAATTTTTCAAAACTCGTTAGTGCCTTGCCTTTAACGCCTATGTTCTTTCCTATAAGTCTTGCTTCATAGTTTCTTAATCCAATAACTGTATCAATGGGATATCTGATTATGCTTTCTGGCTTTGTTCTTGCAATCTCTTCTATATCAACTCCACCAAATTGAGATGCTAAAACTATAGGCTTCCTTAGGGTTCTATCAATGACTATTCCAACATAAAGCTCCTTTTCATGCGGTATAGCTTTTTCTATTAATATAAAGGTCGGTTTTATTCCCTTTATTGGTGTTTCAAATAAAGTTTGGGCAGTTTTTACTGCCTCATCAACAGTTTTCACTAATTTTATCCCACCTGATTTACCTCTTCCAGCAACTAACACTTGGGCCTTTACTACCAAAGGTGGTTCTATTTTAGCCTCTTTGATCTTTTTTTCTATATCATCACCCTTTTTTATTAAAACACTTGGAGGCACATCAAATCCAAAATTTTTTACTATATTTTTTGCTTCAAACTCAAACAGTTTCAATTTTTACACCTATCTTTAATTGCATATAAAACTTAATTAAATTCTTTTTGCATCAATTTGTTAATAAAGAAGCTCGTATAATGGATAAAAATTTTGTATTAGTTTTTTGATCTCTATTTTCATTTTATTTTAAATAAAAAAGGATATAAGCAATAGATTTAACATTTATAAATGGAAACTATGGGTGTATATGGTGAACAGGAGACATAAGCAATCAGAAAAAGAAGATCTTTATAGGACAGACTTCCATAGACTAAGCTCTTATCCAACATATAGAGATATGAACGATAGAAAAATATTAAATCAAGGAGATTTAATTAAAGTTACTATAGGAGATATGGATGAAACCGGTAGGGGATTAGCATCTTATAAAAATTATAAGGTTTTTGTTAAGGGAGAGGTTTTTCCAGGAGATAAAGTAAATGTTAGAATAGAGTCTATAAGAGGCAACACTATAGTTGGAATCGTAGAAAATGTGGAGGAGAGAAATAGTTGAGTGATAATCAATGTAAACCAAACAAAGACTTTATGAGAAACATAGTCAATAATGTTTTATCAGAATTGTCTGTTAAGATACCGGTAAATGTTTCAGAAGAAATTAGAAAAAGGATTGGTTATGCAGAAGCAAAATATAAATTCAGTATTTATGGAGGAAACCCAATTAAAATAAAAGATTATTTATTAAGCGAAGAGTGGAATGATTTAGTTTCATTTGTCAAATCGCTTCATTTAAATGATATTTTAAAATCAATACTTGACAGGCTTTATAATGAATACAATCAATCATGCCCACAAGTTGCTGAGATTGCTAAAAATATTTCAGATAACTTGTCAATGCCTCAAGAAAATAAAAAGGAAAATATAAGTATTGATAATATTATAAATTCATTAAAGTTGGAGGGATATCAAGTAGAATCTATGGAAAATGAAGTCACGTTTAAAGATGGAAATGTTTTAGTTAGAATATCTCTAGCTAATGGATTATTTACATACACAATTTGTAAAGATGGTAAAGCGCAGAATTTGGATTCCATAATAGCAAGAGTTAATAAAGTAAAAGAAATTTAGCACTCGATTTAAGCTTTAAATTTAGGATGAAAATCTTGGAACCAACAAATGTGCTTGTGGGTGTGGTAGGAAAAACCAATGTTGGTAAATCAACTTTCTTTAGTGCAGCAACAGAAATAGAGGTGCAAATAGAAAATAGACCATTTGTTACTATTGAACCCAATATAGGTATAGGATATGCAAGAAAGAAATGTGTTCATATAGAACTAGGTTTACTGAAATGTGACGCTTCAAACAGCATATGTGAAAATGGAGAAAGGTTAATCCCAATAAGAATAATGGATGTGGCAGGTTTAGTCCCTGGCGCTCATGAAGGAAAGGGCTTAGGAAATAAGTTTTTAGATGACCTTAGAAGGGCTGATGTATTTCTTTTAATAGTTGATGCAAGTGGTTCCACTAGTCCTGATGGTGCACCTGCTAAACCTGGAACATACGATCCTATCGACGAAATAGGGTTTGTTATAAATGAAATTGATGAATGGATGTATGGATCTATACAGAAAGATTGGGATAAACTAATAAAGCAGTATGAGATTGGGGCTATAAAGGATCCTATAGAAACATTTTCGCAAAGGGTTTCAGGATTTGGAATAAACAAGTCTCAAATTGAAATTTTATTAGATAGATTAAGGCTATCTGAAAATGAGCTTTTTAAAATAGATAAAGACACTCTTAGGCACTTAGTAAAAGAAATGAGAAGGTTAACGAAGCCTATGGTTATAGTTGCTAATAAAATAGATGTACCAGAGTCAAAGAAAAATCTAGAAAAAATTAAGAGCTCATTCAAGGAATATCCTATAATACCTGCTAGTTCTGTTGCGGAACTTTTATTGAGAAAACTTAGAAAAAATAAAGTTATAAGTTATATACCTGGTGATAGCGATTTTAAAATCATATTACAAGAAAAATTAGATTCCAAAACAAGGCAAGCTCTAGAATTTATCAGAGAAAATATTTTAAAAGTCTATAAGGGAACCGGTGTAGTACAGGCAATAAACACAGCACTATTTGAATCCCTTAATTTAATACCTGTATATCCTGTAGAAGATATAAACAAATATACTGATAAACAAAATAAAATTTTACCAGATGTTATATTATTGGAAAGAGGATCTACTGCAAAGGATTTGGCAAATAAAATTCATAGTGATTTGGCAAATACTTTTTTATATGCAATTAATGCTAAAACTAAACAAAGAATAGGTGCATCTTATGTATTAAATGAAAATGATGTAATAAAAATAGTAGCAACAGCAGGAAGGGGTTAGAAAACTGTTAAAGTATAAATTTCTTAGCCTTTTTTATTGTGCCGCTTGCTCTTACTGGAATTATTATTAGATCATCTTTGCCGATTTTTCTTATAAGACTTATTGTTGCAATTAAATTATTAACATATTCAGATCTAATACGTATAATACCTCTTTTTGATTCTTCATTAAAGCCTATCAATTTAATATAAGAATCTGAAAGAATAGTAGTTCCATAGAGCTCTTTAAATTTCTCTATTATTGTACTTTCTAACAAACCTATATCAATTGGATTTGTTGATAATATTTCAAAAACTATATAGCGTTTTCTAATTTTTGTATTGTTTTTTTGTTTTATTTTTAATATCAATTTATATTTTTTTAAAAAATTTTTTGAAGAATAAATTCCAACAAAATAACCTATAAGGCTTGAAATTATAATGGATATTATTATAATTAAAATGCTGTTTAAGATAAAATTCATATAATTAATTTACCTCTTTCTTGTAAGCTTTCTAGCCTCTCTTTCTGTTTCTCTTAAAATTACTACGTCCCCTATTCTAACGGCACCCATAACATTTCTTGTAATAATTCTGCCCTTATCCTTGCCTTCTAATATTCTAACTCTGACCTGTGTTACTTCACCAGCTACACCAGTTCTTCCGATAAGTTGAATTACTTCTGCTGGAAAACCTAGTTCTTCAGTTATAGATGATTCATGTTGTCCTTGCTTTTCTTGAGCTTTTCTTTGTTCACTCAAACTTTTCACCTAATTGCAACGCGTATTTATTTTCCCTAATAAAGATAGCTTAATAAAATTAATTATAATAAAATTAATTATAATAAAATTAATTACCTAGCGAATAAGAATTAAAGGTGGTTGTGAGAATAATTGGCAAAAGAACTAAGTGATGAGTTCATAAAAGTCGTTGTAATACCTCAAGTAAAAAATATAATAGAATTAAGATCTAGAATAAATCTATCCAACAGTGAACTAGATTTGGAAAAGGTTTATATTACACTAAAAAATTACATCTCTAGTATTAAGGCATTATTAATTTCTATACCAAAGCAATTGTTTGGAGAGGATTATATAAGACTCTATAGAAGGATAGAGGGTTTGGAACTATCAGTATTAAAAATAAATGATTCAAATCAAATTATTAGGGCGTTAAATGCAGCAGATGAAGCTATAGTTGATCTTATGGAAAGAATATATAATATGAATTTGCTATTATAAATTAATTATTTTTTGCTAAGTTCTGGGCTAATCTTAACTAAATTATTTATTTCGTTACATGCTTCTTTTGCTAACTCAACAGATTTATTGAAAATTTCCGAAGAATCTTTAGCCGCATTTTCTAATTCCTGCTCAGTTCTTGTTGATGCCCTTTTAATACTTTCAACTAATAGTTGTTCTGCCAATAGCTTAATCATCAATATTCTCCTAGTTATAGCTTTATTGAAAAGTTTTTCAGATGATTTTATATATTCGTAGTGCTCATCTATTGCCTGAACTAAGTCGTCAATTCCTCTACCCATAATTGCACTAGTTTTTATAAGTTTTGGATTCCATGATGAATCTCTCTTACCAACATCTCCTTTTTCCAATGCGAAGGAAAGATATTCAAACGTTTTGTTAGCTTCCTCTTTATCTTCTTTATTTAACACATAGATATCTCCTATTTCCATAACCCCCGCTTTAAGTGCTTGTATATCATCTCCAGCACCAGGCATAGTTACCACAACTATTGTATGGGCAACACTCATAATATCAACCTCTGATTGCCCAACACCAACAGTTTCTATTATAATTTTATCATAACCAAATGCATCAAATGCTTCAATCATTGTTAGTGCGGCAAGGCTTAATCCTCCCTTTAAGCCTTTAGACGAAACGCTTCTTATGAAAACTCCTGGATCTGTAGCATGTTCTTGCATTCTTAGCCTATCTCCTAGTAATGCACCTCCACTTATAGGGCTGCTTGGATCTATTGCTATTATTGCAACCTTGTATCCTTTTCTTCTTAAATTGGTTATTAGTCTAGAAATTAATGTGCTTTTACCAGATCCCGGAATTCCTGTAACTCCTATAACTTGTGCTTTTCCAGTTCTCTTGGCTAATTTTTCTAGAAGCCCTTCAGGCATTGTATATGGATCTTCTAAAAAGCTTAATAGCCTGCCTATTGCTCTTATATTACCATTAGATGCTTTATCCAATAAATCATCTATGTTTAATTGTGAAACGCTTGACAAAAAGCTTCAACCTCTATATCTTCCTTCCTTCCTTCTTTTTTCTTCTGCTAGCTCTCTAACTATATCTGCTATTTTTTTTAAGCTATCTCCAGGTAAAAAAATCTCTCTAACACCAATTTTCTTAAGTTGATCAATGTCTATTATTGGTATTGTGCCTCCTAGAACAACTGGTATGTCTTCTGCATTGGCATTTTTTAATTCTTCCATTAATATTTTCATATGATGTATGTGTGCACCACTTAATATACTTATACCTATTACATCAACATCTTCCTGTAATGCAGCAGACACTATTTGCTCTGGTGTCTGTCTTATACCAGTGTAAATAACTTCAAATCCTGCATCTTTTAGTGCTCTTGCTATAACTTTTGCTCCCCTGTCATGGCCATCTATTCCAAGCTTTGCTACTAGTACTTTGTATTGTTTTTCCTTAGTAAATTGGAGGTTCAACATAAGTACCAAACACCTCTTTTAATGTATTCATTATTTCTCCCAAGGTTGCTCTAGCTTTTGCTGCTTGTAATATGTATGGCATAACATTTTCATTTTTTTCTGCAGCTTTTCTTAGCTCATCTAACGATCTTTCCCAAAATTCCTTATTTCTATTGCTTCTTATTTTTGATAATCTTTCCTTCTGTCTTTTTTCTATGCTTTCTTGGTCATACTCTAATAAAGGTACATTCCTTATCTCATCTATTTGATTATCTTCAAATATATTAACTCCTACTATGTATTTTTTCTTATCTTCAACATATTTTTGATAATTATAGCTTGCTTCAGTAAGTTCTCTTTGCGGATATCCTTTTTTAACAGCCTCCAACATACCACCCAATTTTTCTATTCTATCAATATAATCCCATGCTCTTTTTTCTACCTCATCTGTTAACCATTCAACATAATAGCTGCCTGCAAGAGGATCTATGGTATCTGTTATACCTGATTCGTATGCTATTATTTGCTGGGTTCTTAGAGCAATTTTTGCTGCAAATTCGCTTGGTACTCTAAAGGGCTCATCAAAGCTATTTGTATGCAAACTCTGCGTGCCTCCAAGAACTGCTGCCATTGCTTCTATAGTAGTCCTTATTATGTTGTTCCATGGCTGCTGAGCTGTTAACGATACACCTGCTGTTTGTGTATGGAATCTCATCCACATGCTTCTTGGTTTTTTGGCATTGAACCATTCTTTCATAATTTTTGCCCACATTCTTCTTGCAGCTCTAAATTTAGCTATTTCTTCAAAGAAATTTATATGGGAATCCCAAAAGAAGCTTAATCTAGGCGCAAAATCATCAACATCCAAGCCTCTTGCTTTTAATTGCCTAACATACTCTATTCCATCGGCGATTGTAAAAGCCAATTCTTGAACTGCTGTAGACCCAGCTTCTCTAATATGATAACCGCTTATACTTATGGGATTCCATTTAGGCAGGTTTTTAACGCTCCATTCAATCAGATCCATACTTACTCTTACTGCAGGCTCTGGTGGAAATACATAGCTCTTTTGTGCAATAAATTCTTTCAAAGGATCGTTTTGTGTGGTTCCACCTATCTTGTTATAATTTACGCCTTGCTCTTCCGCAGTTGCTACATAAAAACTAAGCAGAACAGGAGCTGGTGGATTAATGGTCATGTTTGTTGTAACTTCTCCCATATTTATTCCATTAAAGATTATTTTCATATCCTCTATGGTAGGTACGCTTACCCCAACAATACCAACTTCTCCTTTAGCCATCGAATCATCGGGATCTATACCAATCAATGTTGGATAATCAAAAGCTAGACTTAAACCTGTTTCTCCATGTTCAATTAAAAATTTCAATCTTTTGTTAGTTTCTTCTGGTCCTCCAAATCCGCTAAACATTCTCATAGTCCACAGTCTAGCTCTATACATTGTAGCATGTATTCCTCTAGTATATGGATATACTCCAGGAAAACCAAGTTTTTCGTTATAATCAAAGTTTTCTAAATCAATTGGTGTATATAATTCTTTAATTAATATATCGCTTAATGTAGTAAATTCTTTTTCTCTTTCTGGCGTTTGATTTGTCCATACTGGTAAAACATCTTTTTCCCACCTATCCAAAGATTCCTTAATTTCTTTTAGACTTTTTTTATCATACAAGCTTGGCATTGGCCTTCCCCATTTATTTGGTGGTAATACAGAAAACTTTTATAATTATGTGTAATCGCTATATATATTTTTTATCAATGATGGAAACTATGAAACTTAAATTTCTAGTAATATATTAACAAAGTATAAATTGTAAATCTGACCTCTCTCTTTGCTCTTCAGGGTGAGGGTTTCCTAGCTCTTGAGGGTTACCTATGGGAGCTACTTTGTTATGAAATACCATATAAGATATTGGTTTCTTTACATTTCTTACTATAACTTTTTCTCCTTTTTTCATTATATTTAATGCTCCATTTAGATCTGAATGCAATTTATGATTTAATGGACAAGTTATAACACTTCTAAGTTTTTCTTTTTATTTCTATATTGTGGAAAGCACAATATCTTGATGTATTATATTCAACAATTTCGTATACCTTTATCCCATATTCTTTTGCTATTAATTCAATGGCTTTCATGAGTTTTCTATAAGACTACATGTTTACAGTAAACTTGTTTTCTTTTATCTTATATAATGTTAAAAGGGTATCCCAGATAAACAGTTGAAACACCTAGATCATTATTCAATAGATGAAAAGTTTCTATATATTTGAAGAAACAGTTATACAACTTTTTAAACAATTTTCCCCTTTTCTTTATTTGCCTCTAAATAAGCCTCATGCTCATTAACATTTCTTGCCTTATCTTTTAAAGACTGCATTTCAGAAATTTTCTTTTGTAAATAAAAGAAGTCTTCCTTAGCTCTAATCCCTTTATATAAAATTTTTAAAACCTACTTTACCTTCCTTAAAGAACTTTTATCTTCTTTCATTCTCGTTAAATTTGATGAAATATTTGATAAGGTCCTCAACCTCTTTTTTTAAGGAGGAAAACAACATTTGTTCTTATTTTTTTCATAATTAACTTCATAAATTCCTTCAGGTCAACCTAATAAGGATAAGGAGCAGGAGCTGATTATTATTACTCTTGCAATGCCTGAGGGAAGCATATAATCCCATGTTTTACTTAAAAAAACCTTAAATGCATTACCAACTTAAAAGAGAAGGTTTTATGTTTATTTTATCAAAAGGTTTTTCATCATAGTCTAAATGGTAAGCAAATCAATTATAGAGGTAATTAGCAAATAAGGTGATAAAGAAAGATAGATATAAAAACCTTGTTATTAGCAATAAGTTGAATGGTGCTTAACTAATGGTTAAGCTTTATTCAGAAATATTAAGCAAGGAAATAGAAATAAAGGATTATCCAGAAAAAATAGTAAGCCTAGCTCCAGCAATTACTGAGACGTTATATTTAATAGGGGCAGGAGAAAGAGTTGTTGGAGTAAGTTTCTTTTGCGATAAACCTTCAGAAGTAAATAAAAAACCTAGAGTGGGTGCTTACTTAAATGTAAATTATAATTTGCTAGAAAAGCTACAACCAGATTTGCTTTTAGTAACAACTGGAGCGCAAAGAGATAAAATAGCTGAATTAGAATCAAAAGGGTATAAGGTTTATCCTATACCTTTGCCTGTGAACATTTATGGAATATTAGATAATGTTATTATAACTGGCATGATAATAAATGAGATGGAATCTGCTAGAGGTTTAGCTCATGAACTAAATGAACAGGTTGTAAAATTATACAATATATTAAAGGGTGCTAAAATTTATTATGAGATAGATCTTGGAGGTCCTGTTAGCGTAGGAGCCTATAGTTATATTGGTGATGCATTTAGTTATATGGGTATTTCTCATGCATTTGAGAAAGAGAGAACACCTTACGTGATTAATCCAGACATATCTAAAATCAAAGAATTTAATCCAGACATAATAGTATATGAGCAAAAACTAGGAGAAAATGCTACGCCAGAGAAAGTTTCAAAAAATTTTGAAAAGAGGGGCTTAGGTGATTTAGATGCAATAAAAAATAACAGAATAGTTATAATGGAATATGATAGCCTAGCCCACTATGGACCGAGCTTCTTTAAAGCTGCAAGCAAATTAGCAGAAAGAATTAAGGTTTTTCTTTAGTATTTTCTTTTTCAAAATATAATTTATCTAGAACATTATTTATATCAACTAAGTTATAGGAAATTTTTATTGCATTTAGTTCCATTTGTTTGTATTCATCGCTTCCATAGATTTTTATTGCTTTTTCTAAATACGATGAAAATTCTTTATAATCCTTTTCATCAATTTCCTTTGCCTTAGGATCTGTATAGAAGTTTATTAAATCTCTTATATCTTCTCCAAATAGCCATCCGTTCTCTTCATGTTTTATTACTTCTAATGCACCTCCATCCTTTGAGCCTATTACTGGGACTCCATTAGCAAGAGATTTCATATATGATGTACCACAAGCCTCCCAGCCAGAAAATGCTGTAAATGTTTGTATATCAGTACCTGAAACTAATAACTTGGCTTTGATAGCATCATAATCATGTATAAAAATAACGTTATCATATTTTTTAGATAGCTTCCTAAATTGTTTAACTAGTTCTAATCCTTCCTTATCGTTAGGGTGGGCTTTACCTCCTAAAACAAACAGAGTATCTTTATTAGAATTGTTTTCTTCTATGAAATTTGCAATAAAATAAGGTCTTTTATATGATGTCATTCTTCTAGCATATAAAATAATGGGTCTTTCTGAGAAATTGTCTATATTAAACTTATAGTTTTTCAATAAATAAATCAAATCTTTTTTAGCCTTTTGATGTGCTTCCCACAATTCTTCTTTTGTTATGTTTTCAATTCCTTTTGATTCTATAAGATTCTTTATAGCAGAGTGTACCCATCTGTTTAGATTAACTCCATTTGTTATGTGGGTTATTTTATCTTTATAATCTTCAAATAACTTTTTTGTAATGTCTTCGTGTTTAGCAGAAACTGTATATGTAATTGTAGCCTTTTCTAATCCAATTTTAGTTAATGTAACAAAGTCCTCGGGATAGTTGAATTCAAACTCTTCATATAATATAGGTGTTGGAAAAGTTGGATGCCCCCATGGTCCAGGAGTATGAGTTGTGAACCTGAAATTTTTATATTCTGGTAATGCCAATATAAGTAATGTAGTATAAGCCTCTTGCAAATCTATATGTTTAATTTTATCAAGTCCAATATAATTCTTTATATAATACGCAGAGGCCTTTGCTAAAAATATGTATTTATACAATTTTTCCTCATAGCTATTTTCTATGTATAGCCTGTTGCAAAAGCCTCTTACCCATTTAGGGCACTCAGCTTCAATAAATATTACCTTGGATCTTCCCCTTTCATATATCCATGGTCTCACATTGATCTTCTGCCTTTTTAATGTAATTTCAAATTCCTTTTCTGGTCTTAAAATGTCTTCTAAAGGTATTGGCTGAGATTGGGGCTTAAGTATTATATTATCGTTTGCATCAAAATCATAGTCAACATAGCCATTTTTATAAAGAAGTGTTATTTCATAGTACTTCATATTTCTTGAGGCTGCAGCATAAAATTTGTCACCTTCTAATATTCCAAGACCTCCTGCATACCCATAAATTTCGTCTAGCGCTATTTCAGGAGTTATTGATACATAGATATTTTCATCCATTTTAACCACCACAAATTTTTAGATAATTTAGATAAATAAGAGTATATGCTAGAATTAAAGGTAAAAATTTAAATAGCCTATAAGTTAAAGTAAAAAATAATTAGGCTGAAATATAAAAATGGTGTTAAACCTTGAAAGTTTCAATACCTGCAAAAGAAAAGATAGCCTTTATAATAGGTTTAATCACTTCAATAGCAGTTTCTATAATGGTAGGAATGTCGTCATATCACATAGCATTATATACAGGCGGTGGAGGATATAACAATTCGTATATAAGTGATGAAATATATTATGTAGATAGTGCCAGAAGAATTTTGGTTAATGTATTTGGATATAAAGGAACATTATACCCTTATAGTGGGGAAACTCAGCCAAACTATTATAATTTTGAGCATCCTCCTTTAGCTAAATATATAATTGCTACATCTATAGCTTTGCTTGGAGATAAACCAATTAATTGGAGAATACCAAGTGTAATTATGGCTTCTCTTATCCCTTTAATTTTATATTTAGGCATTTCTTGGAATAAAGGAATTAAATGGATATTTTTAGGAGCACTTAGTGCCTTAATAGCTTCTTCAGATAAGATATTAATAGTTACGGGTTCTGTTGCACTATTAGATATATATGCAACCTTTTTCTTAACCATATCTTTGATTTTTGCATTTAGACAGAAGTTATTATTATCTGCAGCATTCATAGGTCTTGCATCTGTATCAAAGGAAACAGGATTATTTGGAGTTCTTGCCTTAATTATACTTATAGTAGCTAAATATGGTAAAAGCATTGAATCCATTAAAAAAATTTTAGAGGCTATTATAATAATTATAGGTATCATGTTGATCACTTATATACCTCTCTTCTACCATTTTGGAACTCTCTATGTTATTCAGCAAACCCTAGGTGGTTATAGATGGGATTTGCAGAGCAGACCTCCAGGACCTCCAGCCAGCAACCCAAGTGGTTGGTTAATTAATTCCGATCCATTTGTTTTGTCATATTCTCCTATATTAGCTGCAGAAACATCACCCATTATTGAAATACCAGCATTAGTATCATCAGTATCTATATTCCTTTCCTGTATTTTATATAAAAGGAAGTTCTGTTACAATGCTGGTGCAATATTTTATATCATTATATTTTTAGGTTTTTGGTTAGTATATACAGCAGGAAATCATACACTCTACAGCTTTTACTCAGTCACATTGACACCTGCAGCAGCTGTATCTATAATAGAAGGAATCAATATATTAATGGGGGGTTCAAATGAAGCCAATAAGAATAGTAATAACACAATTTAGAAGAAGAAGTACCACAGAGGAGAATTTTTTGGAAGCCATGACATTATTAGATGGATTTAAAGGAATACCAGCTTTTAGTGAAAATTGGTTGTTAAATAAGCCATTAAATATTGATGATTACTATTATTATATTGATAAACTTGGTAATAAGCTAAAAGAAAACATTTTGGGTGGTATACAATATGTTTACGAAAAAGACGTTATCAAAAGCGTGGGTTTAGCCTTTATAGATAATAAGGTTATTAAGATATGTGAAAAAATAAATGCGTCTAAAGCTGTTTACGAAAGAGGTTTTATTAGTAAAGGTAAATATATTTATCCGATATCCGTCGATGATTGGAAGATAGGATGCATTGGTTGCGTTGATATATTTTATCCAGAGATTTCAAGAATTCATACAATTAACGGAGCCAATATTTTATATAATCCTGCTAGTATATCGGAGGATAGCATCAAACTTTGGCATTCCGTTTTAAGTGCTAGAGCATCTGAAAATATGTCTTTCAGCATAGGGGTTAACAATACTAAAACAGTATATCCCGATGGAAGAATAACTGGGGGGCAAAGTATAGTGTTTAACCCTCACGGCGATATGCTTGTTAGCTTAGGGAGCCAGGATTTTGCATTGCCTATAGATCTTGAACCTGATTTATTGGATTATGTTGAGAATCGTTGGGCATTTAAAGATGATTTAAATCAAATATATTCAAAATATTATATAGATCTTATGAACGATTTAAAATAAATTTATTTTTACCTTTGAGATTTTATAAGTTCTAAGGATTAGAGAAAAGCCAAAAATATCTCATTTTTAGATTTTATAAGATTTTAATTAGTGCATTATTTAAGATTCAAAAATGTTTATTGGAGAAATATAAAAAATCATTCCTCATATAGAGTTACTTGTACGTCCGCTTTGACCTTCTCTGAAGAAAAAGGTGGTATATTATTCCCTAGATCAATAGCTATCGATATTTGATTTCCTGTATCATCTGTTATTCTTACTTCAGCTATATATGTAGATTCTGGACCTCCTGATTCAAACACTTTCATTAGAGATTCATATAACCTAGAAATAGCCATTTGGAAAGCTACTGGGCTTGATAGATCTTCTGGTTTAAGAGATATTGAAGCAAAGTTTTTCATAACTTTTCCTACCTTGGCTTCCCCTTTAAATTCTTTTTTTATGGTATTTTTTTCTCCTTCCGACATGAATTTCACCAAAAATAATACAGTGACTAGATTTAATATGTTTAATTGTTTTGATTTCAATATAAAAGGTTTCCTTCTTAAATTAACAAAAAATTTTTATGTTACTTGGAATAGCCTTTTATAGAGACTGAGTGAGAAGAATGGCTCAAAATGTTATGAATTCTATTGATAAATTAAAACAAATTGAAGAGAAATGGCAAAATGAATGGGAAAAAGCAAAAATATATGAGTCAAATCCTGATGCAAGGAAGAAATTTTTCATAACCTTTCCTTTTCCATATGTTAATGGCTTGCCACATCTTGGAAGCGCCTTTACTATTTTAAGAGTAGATATTATGGCTAGATATAAAAGAATGAGAAATTACAACGTATTATTTCCTCAAGGTTTTCATGCTACTGGGGGCCCTATAGTATCATCTGCTAGGAGGATAAAGGAGAAGGATCAGAAGAAAATAGAAGAGCTTAAGAGCATGGGGATACCTAATAATATGATAGAAAAGTTTGAAGATCCTTCATTTTGGGTATATTACTTTACCAATGAGTGGGAAAAAGATTTTAAAAGATTTGGACTAAGTATAGATTGGAGAAGAAAGTTTTATACGACAAAATTGAATCCTTATTATAATAAGTTTGTGGAATGGCAATATTTTAAGTTAAGAGATCTTAAGTTGATAGATAAAGGGAGTCATCCAGTAGTTTGGTGTCCTAAAGAAAAGAAGGTTGTGGGAGACCACGATAGGCCAGATGAATATGCTGGTATAGGGCCAGTTAGCGCAACAATAATTAAATTTAAAACAGATGAAGAGATTATAATACCAACTTTAACATATAGACCTGAAACAATTTTTGGAGTAACTAATGTTTGGATTAATCCAAATTATACATATAATATTGCAGATGTGGATAATGAAACATGGATAATAAATGATTATATTGCAGATGAATTATCTGATCAAAAGCATAATGTAAAAATTAAGGGGAAAGTTGATTCAAAAGAACTGATTGGAAAAAAGGTATTAAATCCTATAAATAATAAACATGTAATTATACTTCCAGCAAGTTTTGTAATACCTGATGAAGGAACTGGTATTGTTATGAGCGTCCCAGCTCACGCACCTTATGATTTTATTGCATTAGAAGATTTGAAAAAGAATTCAAATATTTTAAATAAATTTGGGATCGATAAAGAAGAAATATTGAATTTGGAACCCATAGTTATTATAAAAACTAATGAATTAGATAAAGAAATACCAGCGAAAATTGTGATAAGAAAATATAAGGTTAAAGATCAAGAAGATATAGAACAACTAGAGAAAGCGACTAAAGAACTTTATGCTAAAGAATATTATAATGGTATCATGATTAATGAATTAGGTAAATTTTCTGGGAAGAAGGTAGCAGAGGTTAAAGATGAAATAGAGGATTACTTAATAAAAATGAATGCGGCAGTAAAAATTTACACGTTACCATCGAAAGTTTATTGTAGATGTGGTGCAAGAACTCATGTAAAGTTTGTCGAGAATCAATGGTTCTTGCTATATGGCAACGAACAATGGAAGAATAAAGCAAAGGAATTAGTTAGTTTGATGAGGTTCTATCCAGAAAATGCAAGAAATGAATTTTTGCAACTAATAGACTGGCTGGATGATTGGGCCTTTACTCATATGAATGAACTTGGCACATCTTTACCTTGGGATAAGGACTGGGTTATTGAGAGTTTAAGTGATTCGACTATTTACATGGCTTACTACACGATCTCGCATTACATACAAGGCAAGTTGGATGAATCGAAATTAACGCCTGAGCTATTTGATTATATATTTCTAGGTAAAGGAGATATAGATCAAATATCTAGTAAAATAGGCTTAGATAAAGAAATTATAAACAAAATGAGAAACGAGTTTTTGTATTGGTATCCAGTCGATCTAAGAATTAGTGGAAAAGACCTAATTCAAAATCATTTGTTGTTTTACATTTTTCATCATGCTGCTATATTTGATAAAAGCAAATGGCCTAAAGGTATTGGAATAAATGGCTGGGTTTTGTTCAATGGAGAAAAGATGAGCAAGTCTACTGGGAATTTCATTACTTTAAGGCAGGCTTTAGAATCATGGGGAGCGGATGCAACAAGGTGGGCTGAGGTTTTAGCTGGAGCAGATTCTGGTTTTGATGATGCTAATTTTGAAACTAACGTTGCAACAAAAGCTGTTGATGAACTAAATTTATGGCTAAAGCAGGTATCCGAAGAATATAACAAAGGAAGGAATGAAAGGCTTAATATAGATGATTGGTTTGAAAGTGTTTTGAATAAAACTATAAGAGATGTGACAAAGTTCATGGAGGAGACCAAATTTAAGAGCGCAATAATAAAGGCATATTATGATCTTCAAAATAATTACAGATGGTATATAAAGAGAGTTAAAATTCCTAACAAGCAAATTGTAAATAAATACCTTGAAGCTATCACATTAATGATAGCTCCAATAGTTCCTCATGTAGCAGAAGAAGCATGGCATTTAATGGGTAATAAAGATTTTGTATCTCTTCATAGGTGGCCAGAAGTTGATGAGAAAAAAATAAATGAAAGCTATGAAAAATCAGAAGAAATAATAAGAAGTCTAATTAATGATGCTGGCGAGCTTATGAAGTTACTGAAGAGCGGAAAGAAATTGCATATAATAGTTTCTGCTGAATGGAAGTACAGGTTAATGTATGATATTAAAGATAATATAGAAAAAGGAATGTTTATTAAGGATGTAAAAAGGAATTTGTTAAGCAAAGACTATGGGGTAGAAAAAGAACAAGTTTTAAAAACAATTGATGCTATAGCAAAGAACCCTGAGTTAGTTAATAAATTTGTTGATAGAGAATTAGAAATTAAGTCGTTAAAGGAAGCAAGGGAATTTATTTCTAAAGAACTAAATATTGATATATCAATAGAATTAGAAGAAGAAAGCAACTCGCAGAGAAAATCAAATTCCTTGCCAGGTAGACCTGCACTTTTTTTGGAAAGATAGCTTATAATTAATGGTGATTAACTATGAAAAATATTAAGGACATAGTTTATTCATTAAACTCTTTGGCTAGGACTGGGTGGATGTTAAGTGGTGTATGCCCAGCATGTTCAGAAACAGTTTCTATGCATTCCTTTGCTTCATCGTTAATTGCGTTAGAGCTTTCTTTAAAATTTGATGATGTAAATCCATATGAAGCTGCATCTATAGCATTAATTCATGATATAGGTGAAGCAACTATAGGAGATATAACAAAAGGGATAGATTTAGATAAAAAAGAGGTAGAGAATGAAGCAATAAACAATCTTAATATAAGCAACCTAATTAAAGAATTGTACTTCAGATATAGCGAGAGAAAAACAAAAGAAGCAATAATAGCAAAGATTTCCGACCTTATAGCAACTTATTTAGTTGCATTAAAATATGAAAAAGAAGGATTTAATATAGATCAAATAAAGGATTCTACTTATAATGAAATAATTAATATATCAAGGCAGAATAATATAGAAGTTAAAGTAAAAAACTTTTTAAGCGATTTACTAAAATAATCTATCTTGATTATAATAGTCAAAGTAATAACAAAAGTAAATATCCTTTAGGTAAAATAAATATATAGGGTAGAGTCGAATTGGAAAGCAATGTCATGTTATCAAGTGTGTCTATAGCCAGCATTGGTGTAACTACATCAGAAAATCTATCATTATATCATTATCTATCAGGTGGTAAGGTTTTAAGATTGGTTTTGCCACCAGAAAAAACAAATTTTAATTGTAGAAAATATCATATATGTTCTATATACAATTCAAATCTAGTTGCGCTGAAAGAATTTACACTAAATGATATTAAAAAATTAATAGAGTTGTGGAAGATTAATGGAATTATTCTGGAAGGTAATATATCATTTGATCTTTTAAATAATAAAATAGTTGACATGAAAAATAACTTAGAAGTACCAATTGGGATAAGAACCTTTAACCCAGTTTCTAATAGATATGCCGATTTTATTATCTATGATTATTTTATTGATAACCCAGTTTCTAATAGCATTGATACAATTAGGTTTATAAAGGATAAAGGGAGTCCTTGGAAAGAAATTCAGGTTTACTATGATGAACCTATATTTGAAAAATTTATGCCTATTGCAAAATCAGCCGGAGAGTCCATGGTTCCAATACATGTTTATTTATTAAACCATAGAGGTGGTAAGTTGGTGAAAGATTTCTATGAGCAAATTAAAGAGCTTGATCCTTACGTATATATACATGTCGAACTATATGGAGAATATAATACTTATTGTCCAAACTGTGGAAAACCTGTTGCATTTAGAGAAAAGGGAGTTCTACTTTCTCTTGAGGTGGAAAATGGCAAGTGTTGGAATTGCAAATATTTATTGCCTTTTTATAATATAATTTCTAAAAAATCAGATAAAACATTTGTGAGATTAACTGGAGGTGATAATATATGGTACGATCCGAGGGCAGTGATGATGAAATAAATGAGAAGAAATATATAAGAGAAGCAAAATTTTGGGAGCCTATAAAAAATAGGCCAGGATGGGTAAAATGTAATTTATGCCATAGAAGGTGTATCATAGCACCAAATGCATGGGGAGCTTGTGGAGTTAGAAAAAATATAAATGGAAAGTTATATACAATGGTTTATGGCTTATTAACTGCTGAAAATATCGATCCTATAGAGAAAAAACCCTTAATGCATTTTAACCCAGGAAGCTCTGTTTTAAGCATCTCAACAGTTGGTTGTGATTTCTTTTGCATATTCTGTCAAAATTGGGAAATAAGCCAAAGCAGATTAGAAAAAGGTTTGTATGGTAAATTAAAAAGTCCAGAGGAAGTAGTTAATGATGCACTGTCTGTAAATGCTGATGGAATTTCGTATACATATAATGAGCCGACAATTATGTATGAATTCATGTACGATACAGCTGTATTGGCTAAGAGGAAAGGTTTATTTAACACCATGGTAACAAATGGTTATATAACTCCAGAAGCTGTTGATGAGTTAGGAAATGTTTTAGATGCTGCAACTGTAGATTTCAAAGGAGGAGGTAACAAAGAATTTTATAGAAAATACATGGGGGTACCAGATCCTGAACCCATATTTGTTACATTGAAAGCAATGAAAGAAAAGCACATTTGGATGGAAATTACAAACTTAGTTGTGCCTAATGTAGGAGACAAAGAAGAAGATATAAAGAAATTAGCAAGGTGGATTGTAGAAAATTTGGGTGATAATGTCCCCTTCCAATTGCTTAGGTTCCATCCAGATTATAAAATGATCAATAGCTCAGATACCCCAGTTAAAACACTTGAAAAGTTAGCCGATATAGCAAAAAAGGAAGGTCTTAAATATGTTTATATCGGTAATGTACCAGGACATGCCTTAGAGAATACGTACTGTCCAAATTGTGGCTATCCATTAATAGAGAGATACGGTTTTTACATAAAAGCATGGAGATTAACAAAAGATAATAGATGTCCCAGATGTAAAACGAAAATTGATATAGTTGGGAATTATAGACCTTCTAGTCCATTTTCGATATCATTTTTATAGATTATTAATTAATTTGATATATTAGCCTGTATTTACTTTGGTATTATCTTTGGTGTAATAGTTGTATATTTTTTATACATATATAATGTTTGAATTCAAGATAGAAATTATTATAACCTCTCTAGGATAAAAATGATAGGGCAATAGATAAAACTGGTGTGAAAAATATGATGTTTTGTCCTAAATGTGGAGGAGTAATGATACCTATTAAAAAGGATGGAAAAGTAATAATGAAATGTACTAAATGTGGATACGAAATGGAAGCTCCGGATAAAGCTGTAAAAGAATATAAAAGTGTGACGAAAGCGGCTGAGAAGGAAAAGGTGTTAACAACTAAAACTGTTGGTCAAGAACAAGATGTCAATAAAGAAGAAAATAAGGAAGAGCTAGAGCAGGCCAAGGAAGATTATTATGAACTGGTCCTAGATCAAATGGGAGAATATGGAGATCAGGTATAATAAGGATAATGAAATTTTTAATTTGTTATTCAAAATTATCTAGCATAAAATATTAAAACTAATAAATTGCAGAATCTTTATAGCGGTAGTGGAAGAAAAGGGAGTGAAAAGGTTGCATAAAAACAGTAGAAGAGGTCGATCACACTCTATAAGGCCTGCAACACCTAGCCCGCCTAATTGGCTTGGCTATAGTCAGCAAGAAATAGAGTTAATTATTGAAGAATTAGCTAAGAAAGGTTATTCCTCTAGTCAAATAGGGGTAGTCCTTAGAGATCAATTTGGAGTACCTCTAGCAAAAACCGTTATAGGAAAGAAAATAGGTAAAGTATTAGAAGAAAGAGGCTTGGCCCCAAAAATACCTGAAGATTTATTTAATTTAATAAAAAGGGCAGTTAATTTAAGAAGGCATATAGATGAGCAACCAAAAGATGAGTTAAGCAAGCGTGGATTAATATTTACAGAATCAAAAATTAGAAGGCTTACCAGATATTATAAAAAAGTTGGCAAATTGCCTTACAGTTGGGAATATGATCCTCAAACAGCCAAACTTTTAGTTGCTGGATCTTCTAGTTAATTTATAAGCGTTTTAGTTTTATTAAATTTATAAAAGTTAATATTTGAAAAAGAATATTTTTAATACAGGTGGGTAGTATTGTTAAAGATAAAGCTAGAACCAGGAGAAAATTATGAAAAGCAATTAACGACATTTTCATCCAATTTAAGCAAACTTTTTCAAGACGGGAAAGATTCGGGTATTCTAAAAATTTTGGTATACCCCTCATTAGATGGAATTATTGCAGGACTACTTATGTTTAATATAGCAATAAATTTAAATGTAAAACCATCATTTAAGATAACAAATCTACCTCCGCATAAAATTTCTGATCCTACTATATTAATAGGTTTTAGCAATTTGAATTATAATGTATCAGATATAAACAGTTTTTTGCTAGCAATTTCAAATAAAATAGATTCAATACCAATATCAAATTCAACATACATAGAAGTTGATGGTAGCATTGGATCAAGTATTTATTTTGGATTAAAGTATTCTAATATTATACCAATGAAGCCAGAGTATGCAATCATTTCGCTTGCATCTTCATATTCGAGCAAATATGTTGATAGTAGTGGTAAATTCCACTCATTAGATTACATACTTCTTAACATATTAAATAAAGACAATAATTTAAAACTTGAAATGCTTACAGGTCTAAAGCTATTTAGGCCTCTAACTATGGATTTCTGCCATTCTTCTTCTATAACATTAAATCCATTGTATTTAACTTTCACTGATGAAGATATTTGTAGAAAACAACTTAAAGAAGCTAATTTAGATAAAGCTCTTCAAAATCCTATAATAAAGTTAGATGAAAATACTATAAAAGAATTAACAGTGATGGTATTGAATCAATTAAAGAAGTATTCAAGAAAAGAAATAGAAATAACGGATTATGTTGGAGGTATTGAATCATCTTCTGCAAATTTGGTTTTAGAGGATCCCAGAGAAGTTATGACGGTGATTAACTCATTAATAGAAACCATTGGTGTAGAATCAGCTTTAGCGATGATAGCAGATTATGAAAATGAGTATCCGCAAGTAATAAAATATCTAAAAAGTAATGTAGAAAAAGCTTCTGAAATAATTCTAAGCAATAAGTTTGTTAGGGTTAAATCAGTAAACTTTGCCAAGGTTTATGTATTGGAAGAGGATAATTTACCATTAAGTCCCGTAGCAAATTCTTTAAGATCATTAGGTTATATAGAAAAAGACGCATTAGTTTGCAAATCAAATGATAGCATTTTATCAATACCTGCAATTCAATTAGAACAAATTTTTGGTTATAATTCTATAAATAATTTTTTGCAATCATTAAAAGGGGAGTTTAAAGACGGCTTTATAAATATAAAAATATCTTCATAACATAATTATAATATAATTAATATTAAATAATTTCTAGGATCTTCATATTCTAAAATTAGATTTGATATTTATTTTACAATTTTAAATGCTATCTATTATGGCTCTTATGTTTATTAATATGTCATCTATTGTATTTTTTAAACTCAATATTCTTTTTGGATCATTACAATCAGTTATTTCTATATTACATAATATAACATTATTGATGTCATCACATTTAATCTTAATAAAGGGAGGCAAATCCTTTATATTATCAGGAATTAACGATTTAACTATATTATTGGAATCTTCGCTTTCTATGCGTAATGTAGCAACACATTTTATATTGTTACTGTTTGAATCCATATTATTTCCCAAGTATTATTATGATACGTGTTTTTATAAATTTTTATTGGAATTTAATAAGTTTCGTTGCGATTTAGCAATTTCCTAACCTCGACTAGTGATTGATCTGCATGTTTTTCAGCAGGTCTTAAATTATAGAGTACTTTTACTATAATTCTAATAGGATCAATTATATATGTTGTTCTTTCAGCAGATAAAGAGCTTGTGTTTTCTTTCTTAACTTTATATAATTTGATTATTTTACCATCAGGATCACTCAATAACGGAAACCTAAATCCATACTTTTCTGCAAATTTTTTGTTCCTCTCGATTGGATCACTAGAGATTCCAAATATTTCAGCATTAAGCTTCTTAAATTCGTCATATAATTCATTAAATCTTATACCTTCTCTTGTACATCCAGATGTTAATGCTCTCGGATAAAAATATAGTATGACAAATTTTCCTTTGTAGTCTGAAAGTCTAAATTTATCTCCATTACTAGTTGTTAACTCAAAATCTGGTGCTTCCATTCCTTCATTTAAGGGCATATTAATTTCACCTTAGTATCTCATAGATTTCGTTACCGCAGAAATTTTAAATTTTAATAAATATTTTTAGTTTATCTTTAAAACAATTTTATGACAGTTAAACTCTGTGAAATCACTTTAGGGTTAAATTTAAAAATGTTGTTCCCTTAAATTGGTATCAAGTTAACTAGTAATTGGGGAGAGAGTTGCCAGAAATACCGAAAGAAAAAATGCAACCAGAAGTAAACGTTGGAATAGTTGGTCATGTAGATCATGGAAAAACTACACTTGTACAAGCGTTAACTGGAATTTGGACGATGAGGCATAGTGAAGAAATAAAGAGAGGTATGACAATCAAGCTTGGCTATGCTGACGGCGATATATGGGAGTGCAAAGAATGTGAATTTCCAGAAAAATATACGCCAGAGCCAGTGTGCGAATGCTCACCTCAAGCAAATCCTATATTAAGAAGAAGAATATCATATGTTGATGCGCCTGGTCATGAAATTCTTATGGCAACTATGCTTTCAGGGGCTGCTTTAATGGATGGTGCAATATTGGTTATAGCAGCTAACGAAAATGCTCCACAACTGCAGACATTGGAACATTTCTTGGCACTAGATATATTAGGTATAAGAAACTTGATAGTAGTGCAAAATAAAATAGATGTTGTTTCGCAAGAAAGAGCAAAAGAAAGCTATAATGAAATAAAAAAGTTTTTGAGCAATACATGGGCTGAAAATGCTCCAATAATACCAGTTAGTTCATTAAAAAGGGTTAATATCGATGCATTATTGGCAGCTATTGAGGTTTTTATTCCTACTCCAAAAAGAGATGAATCGAAGGACCCATTAATGTTTGTTGTAAGAAGTTTTGATGTTAATAAACCAGGAACCCAACCTGAAGATTTATCTGGAGGGATTTTAGGCGGATCCATAATACAAGGGAAATTTAAGGTTGGAGATGAGATAGAAATAAGTCCTGGCATAATGGTTAAGGGATCAGGTGGTCAAGTTAAATACGAGCCAATTAGATCAGAAATAGTTAGTCTGAGATTTGGAAAGTATGAAGTTAATGAGGCAAGGCCTGGTGGTTTAGTAGCTATATGTACCAAACTTGATCCTTCTATGACAAGGTCTGATAACTTAGTTGGGAACGTTGTAGGAAAGCCAGGTTCAATACCTCCTACATATGAAGAGATAGAAATAACATATAACTTATTTAAAAACGTTGTAGGCACAAAAGAAGAGATTAAGGTTGATCCTATTGCTAAAGGAGAGAGTCTTATGCTGGCAGTAGGATCAAATTTAACTATAGGTTCTGTAATATCGTTCAATAAAGAGCTTGTGGAAATAAAGCTTAAAAGACCCGTGGTTGCATGGAAGGGTTTAAGAGTTGCTATAAGCAGAAGAATAGCTGGTAGATGGAGATTAATAGGTTGGGGGCTAATAAATAAGTGAAAGTTATTTTAGATTCAAATACAATAATAATGATGGGAAAAGGTATAATTACCTGCTCTATGCTTGAAAGATTAATAGAAAGAAGATTTGATTTAGTAACAACATCTACTGTAATAAATGAGCTAAACAACTTATCAGAAAATAATTCAAAAGCGATATCAAAAGCAATAAAATTTGCACTTAGTTTGGTGAAAGATAAACTAACTATAATAAACACAGATAATATAGCAGATGCGGATGATTCTATATTTTATGTTGCTTACTCATTAAGAAACAATGAAAACGATGTCTATGTTGTTACCAGTGATAAAGAGCTCAGGGGCAGGCTTAGATTAATAGGAGTTCCTACCATTTATTTTAGAAATTCAAGATCCGGATTAGAATTGGAATGGGATAATGTTTCTTAAAGAAGTTTTAAATTTTCATAAAATTTTAAGAAGTAAGATGCTTTTAAATTTCAGTTGCTAAAATACAAGAATGGGGCCGCCGTAGCTCAGTGGGAGAGCGCACGGCTGAAGACCGGGCGGTCCGGGGTTCAAGTCCCCGCGGCGGCATCAATTTTATAGAGGTAATATAGATGAGTCTTGCATTGATATTGGCTGGGGGGTATGGGAAAAGACTTAGACCTCTAACATTAGATAAACCAAAGCCTTTAATAGCAATTAATGACAAGCCTGTTGTTGTCTATCAATTAGAATGGCTTAAGCACTTTGGTGTAGACGAAATCATAATGCTTGCTGGATATCATAAGGAGAAATTAATAGAAGAGCTAGGGAGCGGAACTAAGTATGGGGTTTCAATATCATATGTTGTTGAAGACGAACCTCTGGGTACAGGGGGTGCATTAAAAAAAGCAAAATACATTTTTAAAAATACAGAGAAATTTTTAGTAACTAATGGAGATATAATTACAAATATAAATCCAAATACGCTATTTGATGCACTTGATAATCAAATAATAGCTGTAATGGCTGTAGTGCCATTAAGGAGCCCATACGGTGTATTAGATATTGATAGTAGTGGTCTAGTTAAAGGATTTAAAGAAAAGCCTATCCTTTATGACTATTGGATAAACGCAGGAGTCTATGCATTTAGACCTCAAATAGCTGAGTATTTGCCTGATAATGGTGATATAGAATCTACAACATTTCCTAAGCTAGCCAATGAAGGGAAAATGGTAGCAATCAAATTTGAATTACCTAAGTATTATTGGAGGAGTATAGACACACATAAAGACTTAGATGAAGTTTCAAACGAGCTTAACCAAATGGGAGGATTATTTTAATTTTTAGTATCATGATAAAGTAAAGACAAACTTCTACATTTATTAGGTGAGTAAATTAATAAAAGTTGTTGCGATCAATAACTTAAACAAAATATCGTAATTATAGGTAAGCATAAAATCTTGCCTTAATATATAGACAGACGTTAAAATTTCTTTAATATAACCTAATGCATTTAAAAGCTCTAATTTTTAACCTAAAAAAAGCGAACAGAAATTAGGTGTGTTTGGTTTGCCAAGGCAGAAGTCTAAAGCTGCAGTTAAGGATACATGGAAATTAAAGAAGTGGTACAATGTAATTTCTCCAGAGGTATTTGGAAAAATTCAAATAGGAATGACCCCTTCCGATTCAGAGGAGAAGTTATTAAGACGTACGGTTGAAGTAACGTTATTTGATATAACTGGAGATTATTCTCATGTAAATACAAAACTAAAGTTTCAGGTAATTAATATTAGTGAAGGAAATGCTTATACGGTATTTAAAGGTCATGAGTTGTTAAGAGATTATTTAAGGAGTTTAACTAGAAGAAAAAGTAGCAAAATATCGATAATATTAAATGTAGTTACCAAAGATAATGTTAAGATAAGAGTGACTGCAGCTGTATTTACTCAATACAGATGCAAAACAAGCCAAAAACAAACCATAAGAAGACTAATGAGAGATATGATAGAAAGTAAAGCAAGTCAGTCAACCTTTGATGAATTTGTAAAGGTCTCAGTGTTTAGCGAACAAGAAGGTAGCATTGCACAGGATATAGCTAAAGGGGTAAAGAAAATATGCAATGTTAGGAAAGTAGAAATAATAAAACAAAAGGTTGTTGAGATACCTAATTTTGCTTCTAAAGCTACAGAGGTAAGAGAAGAGGAGCAGGTAGCAGCACATCAATAAACCAATAAAATTATTTAAAAATATCTTTGTTTCAAACAAGTTGTATAAGAAATGGTAGAATTATTTGGTTATTATTTTATATTTTCAAAAAGATGCAAACCGAATAGATACAAAGGCTCTTTAAAAACAATTTAATTTCAGCTATTTTATTGTTTATTAAACTAAATGTGTAAGACTAAAAGCATTTAAAAGCAGCGTTTTATGTTTAATGAGGGAGAGAGTAATAAGTACAAGTTGGGTGAAAAAGGTGCCAGCTGAAGAAAGACCACCATTAAGGATAGTTGTTTCAGATCCAAAAGCAGGAAATAAAAAAGTTGAAGTAAAAGTAAAGGGATCTAATGATGAAGCATTAAAAGTTACCAACGAAATGAAAAAAACCAAAGAGCAAGAAAGAAGAGAACTGCCAAAGGCTAAAGTTAGCAAAAAGGTTGCTGATGAGTTAAAATTAAATGAGGTAGGAGTCTTAACACTTAGCATTAAAAAAGAAGGAGGAAAAACTAACCTATCATTTAGGGTTATTATATCTGATGATGTTCCTGAAAATGAGGCTTGGATTAATTCTGAACTATTAGGTGAGATTGCAGGAGCTAATGAAGCCGATGCATATGCATTTAGAGCTAAAGCTTTTCAGTTATCAGTTCCAGAAGATATAATGATTAAGATTTCTGGTTTAGAAATAGGGGACGAATTTGATGGATCATTAATAGGTTTTGATCAAATTAAGCTAAAAATTAGGGGAGGAAGCGATGCCACTGGTTTTCCCATGCATCCAGGCATACCAGGAGCAGTAAGAAAGAAGGTATTATTATCAGGTCCTCCAGGATTTCATCCAACAGAAAAAGGTTTAAGAAAAAAGAAAACTGTTAGAGGTCGTATGGTTCCAGATCCAAGAGCAGAAAGGAGAAAAACAGCACTTGCTCAATTGAATGTTGAAATAAGCTATCCTGAAATCAGCCAAGAAGCTCAGCAAGCATAAAATTCCTAGCTAATATTAAACTTTATAAAAATAAGTTATTTTAGGTGTTAGCGATGAGTAAAATTGATCAACAAGATGAACAAAAAAGAAAATTAAGACAACCAATAGTAGTGGTGTTAGGTCATGTAGATCATGGTAAAACAACCTTGTTGGACAAGATTAGAAGTACTGCCATAGCTGCAAGAGAAGCTGGCGGAATAACTCAGCATATAGGAGCCAGCGTTGTGCCATCAGAAGTTATAGAAAAAATTGCTGAGCCTTTAAAAAAATACGTTCCAATAAAACTTAACATTCCAGGATTGCTTTTTATAGATACTCCAGGCCATGAATTATTTTCAAATCTTAGAAAGAGAGGAGGAAGTATAGCAGATTTTGCTATATTAGTTATAGATTTGACAAAAGGATTACAAGATCAAACTTATGAGGCTATAGATCTTTTAAAATCCAAAAAGGTACCATTTTTGGTTGCCGCAAATAAAATTGATAGACTTCCTGGCTGGGAAGCTTCACCAGATGAACCTTTTATAGTTTCTTACCAAAGACAATCAAACAGAGCAAAGGAAGAGCTAGAAAAGGTCATATATGGAGAAATAGTTTCAAAACTTTCTGAGGCTGGATTTCAATCAGATATGTATTCTAAAATAAAAGATTTTACAAAAACTATAGCAATAGTACCAGTGTCTGCCAAGTTAGGAGAGGGTATTCCAGATTTATTGGCTGTTTTAGCTGGATTAACTCAGCAATATCTTAAAAATAAATTAGTTTTTGCAGTAGGACCAGCAAAGGGTTCTATATTAGAGGTTAAAGAAATAGAAGGTTTAGGCACAGCTATAGATGTAATAATATATGAGGGCGTAATAAAAACAGGTGATATAATAGTATTAAATGGGAAAAACGAACCTATCATAACTACTGTCAGATCATTATTAATGCCAGCACCTCTTAGCGATATAAGGGCAAAGGGAACAAGATTTATAAGTGTTCCAGAAGTTTATGCTGCGGCTGGAGTAAGGATTTCTGCATCAGGCTTAGATGATGCATTAGCAGGTTCTTCAATTTATGTTGCTAATGATCTTATTGAAGCAAAATCTTTAGCGGATAGCTTAAAACATGAAGTTAAAGAACTAATATTTAAGGCAGATACAAATGGAATAGTAGTTAAGGCAGATACCTTAGGAACCTTAGAAGCATTGATCGAGGCTTTAAAAAGAATGAATATACCAATAAGAATAGCGGATATAGGAAATGTGACAAAATCCGATATATTAGAGGCACATCTTACATCTAAAAAGGATAGATCATTGGGTGCTATCCTAGCTTTTAATGTAAAGGTGCTTTCAGAAGCAGAACAAGAAGCAAGCCTAAGTAATGTGAAAATATTTCAAAATAATATAATATATCATTTGCTAGATGATTACAAGCAATGGAGAGATTCATTGAAATATGAAGAAATTCAAAAACAACTAGATTCCCTGATTAGGCCTGGGAAATTCAAAGTTCTACCGGGTTACGTGTTTAGAAGAAGCGATCCTGCTATTGTAGGTGTGGAAGTAGAGGGAGGCATTATTAAGCCCGGTTATCCTTTGATCAATGAAAAAGGTAAGGAAGTTGGCAAGATAATGGCAATAAAAGATAGAGAAAAAAGTCTTAATTTGGCAAGGACAGGTATGTCTATTGCAGTATCTATAGAAGGCAAAATATTGGTTGGAAGGCATATAAGCGAAGGTGATATAATTTATACTGATGTACCTTCAGATCATGCATTAAAGCTATTAACAGAATTTAAATCAATTATTAGTGATGAGGAAATTTTGATATTGAAAGAAATTTCTGAAATTAAGAAAAATGCTGGCAATAAAGATTATAATCTGGTTTTATCAAAAATAAAGGACGTTATGGAAAAAAAGATTAGTAGTCAATAATTTCATTTTCTTTAAATATGATTTTATATTCTCTTTCGAAACTTTCTTGAGAATCACTAGCATGTACTACATTGTCTTGTATTGATAGAGCAAAATCCCCTCTTATTGTGCCTGGTTGGGCTTTTCTGCCATCAGTACTTCCTATAATTAATCTAACGACTGATATGGCCGAATCACCTTCTAAAATTATTGCTACAATCGGTCCACTTATTATAAAGTTAACTAAATCATCATAAAATGGCTTGTCTCTATGTACAGAGTAAAATTCCTCTCCCATATTTTTATCCATTTTTATCATCTTTAAAGCTATTATTTTGAGTCCTTTCTTCTCTAATCTTGAAATTACTTCTCCAATTAAACCACGACGAACTCCATCAGGTTTTACCAAGAGCAGGGTTCTTTCTACCAAAACCTTTTCACCATCAAATTAACTGTATAGTTTATTTATAAGCACTATGGTACAAATATAATTAAATTTAATAAAAAATTTATAGACTTAAAGATTATAAAAAATTTTAGCTAAAAGTTGATTTTGAAATAAAAATATATTGTTTTTTAACTCCTTTTTATCATGATCTCTATCGGGATAAAATAGTGAAAATAGAAAAGCTTGAGAGTTATAATGTACCATTAGATAGGCCTGCAAATAATTATATAATACGAGCAGATAATTTGACGCTTTCTATAGATGCAGGTGCAACAAAAAGTTCGCTTAAAGATTTTGGTAAAATAGATTATATTTTGCTTACTCATGGTCATTGGGATCATTCTTATGGTATAGCAGGTTTAAAGGATAAAACAATTTGTATGGGAAAAGAAACATATGCACAGATCAAAAAGGGAGGCTTTAAAGAAAGCTTAATAAGAATTGCGGATATATTCGGTTATAAAAAAGACGCCTTGCCAAGTGATATTGAAGAAATTGTAGATAAAACATCTTATTACTATGATGAAATTCAACAAGCCCTTGATTATAATACTATATTAACAATAAATGAATGCCCACCAATACAAGGAAATATAGTAAATTACATACAATGCCCAGGTCACAGTGACGATCATTTATGTTATGTTATAGGAAATCACTTATTTCCTGGTGACAACATATTACCCGGAGGGGGTATAACTCTTCTAGACTTTATAAAATACTATGAATCAATGATGAATCTATTAAGCAGAATTGATTGGCTATATGTGCATCCAGGTCACGGACCTGATATTAATAGAAGTGAGGCAGTAAAATGGCTGAGCGATATTATTTTAGGAAAACAAAAAAAGCTTATTCAATTAAACTCTATGATTGGCTACGATTGGATTCCTGTAACAATGTTGTTGCCTAAGTTATATCCAAGCTTAGGCGGATTGCTTTTATTCGTAGCTACTAGAAGTATTATGGGTTATTTAGGCTCTCTAGAATCTATGAAATTTATAGAAATAGATAGAAATCAGTATCCATGGTTAGTGAGAAGAGCATATTAAAAGGTGTAAATTATGAAGAAACTGGTTTTAATGGCAGCGGGAAAGGGAGAAAGGCTCAGACCGCTTACAGAAACCAGACAAAAAACACTGATGCCTATATTGGGGCAACCTTTAATATGCAGGCATATCAATGAAATAACCAAGTATTTTAATTTTGATGAAATAATAGTTATTGTTTCTTATATGAAGGATCAAGTAATTAATGCAATTAAAAGTTGCTCAAATTTGAATAATATAAAATTTGTTGATCAAATAGAAGAAAAAGGAACAGGGCATGCTATAAAAATTGCTATGGAAAATGGCGGAAATGCTGATTATTTAATAGTATATTCAGATGTTTATTTATCTAAAAAAATCTATGAAAGACTTGTTAGTTTAAAAAACCCTGGAATAGTAGCAACGGGAGTTGATGATCCATGGAATTATGGTATAATAAAAACTCAAGATGGTATATTGAAAGATATTATCGAAAAACCAAAAAGCCAGAATTATTTTAACTCAAATAAAATTTTTGGTGGTATATTAAATTTACCATATGAAATTAAACATTATTTGGACAATTTAAAAAAATCTCTAAGAGGAGAATATGAAGTAACTGATGCTTTAAAGCAAATAATATCGTCGTTTGATGTAGATGTTTTAGAAATTGATAAAAATAGTTGGCAGGATATAGGCAAGCCATGGGATTTATTAATCGCTAATAGGCTTGCAATAGATGAAGAAATTACAAAACCAGAAATCAATGGCACGGTTGATAAGACAGCTGTAATTGATGGGAATGTGCTTATAGGAAAGGGATCTAAAATCGGACCATATGTTGTAATTGAAGGACCAGTGTATATTTCTGAAAACGTTAAGATAGGACCATGTACACATATTAGACCATATACTGTTATACTTAGTAATGCAAAAGTAGGTTACTCTGTTGAAGTAAAAGGATCTATAGTGATGGAAGAAGCAAAATTACCGCATTTTAATTATGTTGGAGACAGCATAATAGGAGAAAATGTAAATTTAGGTGCAGGAACTATAACTGCTAATCTAAGATTTGATCATAAACCAATAAAGATGATGGTAAAAAATGAAATTATAGATACTAAGATGGAAAAACTTGGTGTTGTTATGGGTGGAAATTCGCAAACTGGAATTAATGTCTCTATTTTGCCTGGAAAAAAGATAGGATCATATGCTTTAATATATCCAGGTTGTGTAGTTGATAGGGATGTTAATTCAAAAGAAGTATTCAAATGTAAATAATAATGCATTCTTACAGTTTGCTTTCATGTTTTAATATGTTTTTGGTTCGTTATTTTTAGAAATAGTTTTAAACGTCTAATATTAATAAGAAATTTGGAATGAAGAGAAGAACCCGGACTGGCCAAGGGAAACCAATGAGGAGTCCTAATCCATCTGATAAAATAAAGACAAATCTTGACCTTAGGGAAAAGTTCAAGTAGAGCAAGAAGTGAGTAAAAAGAATGAAATGCGAGATTTGCGATGAAAAGGAGGCTAAATATGAATGCAAAATATGTAAAAGAAAGGTATGCGAAGACGACTATAATAAAAATAAAGGAATATGCAAGATATGTTCATCGCTGTTATGTGAAATATGTCATGAGCGATTATCAATAACGTTTTGTCCTATATGTGGAAGGTTAATATGTGATAAAGATTCAGTTCAGATAGATAATGTTAGGAGAGTTTGTATAGATTGTTATAATAAATATTTTAAAGGAAAATTATTTTATCCAAACAATTCAAGTAAATATATAAATGGAGCAATAAGATTAGCAAAGAGGGTTATAAAAACATAATAGATTGATTATAAATTTTTAATTAAAATATTAATAAATATGGCTATAAATAAAATGACAAAACAAATGACAAGCCTCACCCTTCTAGGGGGTAATGCTTTTAAGGTTT
>PNIA01000007.1 GCA_002877855.1 Caldisphaera sp. | reverse complement strand
CCATTTCATGTAAGTTCTGTGCCCACATTTCTGCTGCTGTGAAATCAACAGTATCTCCGCTTGATACAATTATTGGGAAGTTAACGCTTATATTATAGAAGCCTGATTCTTCCATTAATTGTTTAGCATATGTCAAGTTAAATGTTGGGCAATTATTTAATTCTGATGGCGGAACAGGATAATCCATACCTTGCAATAATATACCGCACCATGGTTGACCTAAATTCATATGATATTTCGCATTTCCTAGTATATCATTTATATATTCTGTATAGTTAAATGCATATGCAAATGCCTCTCTAACTAATGGATTTGCAAAATAATAGCTTGGTATATTATAGCTTGGATTTATCTCTTTCAATAATGTTTCGCTTATATTTAAATTAAATGAAAACCACCATTCATTTAATGACGGTTCACTATATATTTTTATTTTTCCTTGGCTTTCTAATTGCTGTAATGTTGGTATATATGGTGAAAATGAGCTTTTTGGAAAAGTAACTATGTCTGCTTCACCGCTTGCAAGCATATTTAATGCTGTTGTTGGATCTTTAACCCAATCAACAATAACAGTATCGTTAGGTCTTGGGAAATAAGTTATATTATTAGGCCAGTATGGATTTGGTTTCAATACGACGCTTTGTCCAGGAGTATATGATGCTATGAAATAAGGACCAGTAAATCCTGCATTTGAAGAAGGCCATTGAACTTGAGTATTATAGTTTCCAACAATACATGTTTGCTGATATTGATAAAATGATTGAGCTAGTTGAGTATAGTTGCCATCATACAACCCGGTTAGGTTTAATCCATCATTAACCTGATTTAACCATTTGGCATCCATTACGTAATCAAAAGTGGTCATCATGTTAAAGAAAAACTCTGGACTTACAGATTGTATTAAGTTGAAAGTAATTGTGTTTGTCTGGTTATTATATGATACTGAATTGATTATTTCTTTAGCTCCTAATGAATCATTTGGTGATGTGACAATAAATGAAAACATTGTATAATTAGGTACAGTAAATGGAGCCAAGTTGGTTCCACTGCCAAAAGGTACGCCACCAGCACATACTAACATTCTTATCATTGTATACCATACATCATAAGCTGTTATAGGGTCCCCATTTGATGCTTTTAATCCTGGTCTTATCTAAAATATGTAAATCGTGTAATTTGGTGATATAGCTCCATATTTGTACCTATTAGTAACATTGCTCCAATTTCCAACTGTTGGTATGTATTCTGCAAGCATAGGTATAAATTGTGTTGTGCTTGATTGATAATACCAAACCAAAGAGCCATATATATTGTTTATAATTTCATTACTGACTGTATCTGGGAATAGAGATGGGTCAAATGTAAATGGTCCTCCAGGAACAACTTCAGCATCAACTATTACTCCAGGATTAGGTATGCTGGATTGTATAGAATATAAATTAAATTGCATGTTTTCTGATGAAACTGCTACTGTATGGTAGACTGTGTAATTATAAGTTTTACCAGATGAAATGTTTTCTGTAACAATTGTTAAGCTTATTGGATATAATCCTGGTGTGTTAAATGAAACTGTTATTGGATTTTTAACAGGTTCTATATAGCTAATGTTTCCGGATCCAGTTAAGAAAACCTGCTCAGCATAGCCAGTTGAATTTCTTGCAGGTAAAGTGATTTTTGTGCCATTACTAAATGATATTATGTACTCCTTTATTGTTATGTTATTTCCAGAAGGAGGTTGGAGGAAGCCCAAAGACAAATTAAATGGCTGATTAATTGCAATTACAGGACCTTTATTAATTGCAATTACAGGAACAGTTATATAATTGGATTCATTGAAGCTTATATATGGTGTTACTACAATTTCTATTAGGTTATTAGATGAAGAACCAATCAAGTTTCCTTGACTATATATGTTATAATAGACCAAGTATGAGCCAGGATAATTAAATGTTAAATTAAAATATTGATTTGTTACATTAATTATTTTACCTGATCCATCATATACCAAGGCGTAATATCCCGGTTTAAAGTTAGGTATTGATACCTCTAATGGTTGACCAGCTAATGCTGAATAACTTTCAGGTATTAGGGGTTGCAAAGATTGCAAGGTTGTTGTAGAAGTAGTTGTAAATGTAGAAGTAGAAGTAGTTGTAGATATACTTTGAGTGCTTGTAGTTGTAGAAGTAGAAGTTTGCGGCTTCTTTGAATTATAATAGACTAATGAAGCACCTGCAATTACAACTATAACAACAACTATTACAGCCAATACAGATTTAGATAAATTTCTATTTCTAAAAATTATTCTATCCATTTTCCTACCATAGGTCTAACAAAAAATAGAATATTTAGTGGTATTTATACTTTTCCTTTTAAATACATATAATTATTAAAATAGTTTTTGGTAGGATTAAAATTATTCATTTAATATTGTATACTATAGTTTATTCTTATATATTTCCCCTTCTTTAATCACTAATTTAACATTTTCAGTATTTGTTAAAAGATTTATATTGCTTAAAGGATCACCATCTATAACTATTATATCGGCAAAACTTCCCTTCTTTATTTCTCCCACCTTACCTTTTAATCCTGCAGCTTCAGCAGCATTTACTGTTGCAGCTTTTATCACCTCTAACGGAGACATATTAACTTTTTCATACAATAATTTAAGTTCCATAGAGTTTGTTCCCATTTTTCCCACACCACCATCAAAATCCGTTCCAGTTGCTATTTTCGCCCCTTGTTTATGAATTGTTTTAACAGCTTCTATGTGTTGATTATAAACTTCAGCTGTTTTCTTTAATCCCCATTCTGGAACTCCCAATTTTTCTCCTTCATCAATTAGCTTTTGAACTATTGAAAGGGTTGGTACAACAACCGCATCTTTTTCTTTTGCAAGCTCTGAGGCTTCTTCATCCATATATATTGCATGTGCTATTACCTTAACCCCAGCATTTAAGGAATTCATAATACCCACCTTACCTTGGGCATGTGCATGAACCCATCTACCAGTTGCATTTGCTTCATCAACTATCGCTTTCAATTCTTCTAATGTAAATTGCCTATGTTCTGGCCTATCTTTTTGAGATAAAACACCTCCAGTTGCCATTACTTTTATAAAATCTGCACCTTCTCTCATAGCATATCTTGCTGCCTTTCTGCACTCATCTTCTCCATCGCATATAAGAGACATAAATGGAGACAATTTTTTAGAAGTTCTGAAGTCAACGTATTCAACTGGCATATAATGAGTATCTGCATGACCAAAGGTTTGGCTTAAAGGTAGACCAGATGCAACAATCCTTGGTCCAGGAATTGTTTTTTCTTTAACTGCATCTCTTAAATGTAAGGCTATATAGCTTCCAGCATCTACAACTGTAGTAAATCCTGCATCTATTAGGGATTCAAGATCTTTTACTGCACGGGCAAAGAAAACACCTATGGGTGTGATAAGTCCTTCTTCTATTTTTCCAGATCTTTGCCCTGTAATATGTAAGTGGGCATCTATTAGCCCAGGCATAGCGGTTTTACCATTACATTCAATTATTTTGGCAGAATTCGGTATCTCTACATATCCTCTGGAACCATAATCTTTAATTAATCCATCTTGTATTAATATTACGCCTTTCTCAGAAACAACACCATTTTGAGGATCTAGGATCCTTACGTTACTAAGGGCAAACAAATTTGTTTCGCTCATATTGGGTCACAAAAAGAAAAGTAATTAATCCTACTTTTAAATTTTTCCTTTTTTTCCCACATCAATACTAGTATTTACTTATGTATGCAATATTAATTAATTTGAATAACTAATATAAACTAATAGGATATTTTATTTTTAAATTAATCAAAAACTAAGCTTTATTTTCTTAAAAAAGTCATATTATTTCCTTGCTATAGTCTTTCCATATAATGTTTAGCCTATCATAGACCTCTCTGGACTCAAGTTCTTCTTGTTGTAAAACACCTATTATACCTTCAGGATTTTTCATAACAATAATATAGGCCTTTCTGGAAGAAATTAGATCAAAAAATATTGGTTTATATAACTTCATTTTAATTCCTAAATCATTATTTTCTTTTCTCATATCTTTGTTGAATTCATTTAATTCTTCCATAATTATTCTTAAATCATTGGTTAAGGGCAAAATAGACTTTACTATAGGTTTTAAAATTTCATTCCAATTTGATAATATTCTGCCAATAGTAATGTAAATCACATCGCTTTCTTTCATTGTTTCTGCAATTAAAGAAATCAGGTTATAATAACCCTTTACAAATAAAATATTTTTTCCTTTTTCTATCATTGCTATGTTTTCTAAATTATCTGATATATCTAATATCTCCTTGACTTTCTTTTTTGATTCTTCCTCTAGCCTAGCAATCGCTGAAACAGCAACAGCCCTTGGATGAACAGCTCTATACCAACCCTTAGGATCTGAAACAGCCATTCCTTTCATTTCCAAAACTTTTATTATATCATAAATTCTTGGCAGAGGAACCCCACTTTTTACACTTGCTTCTTTAGGATCCTTAGCACCTTCTAATAAAGCTAAATATAGTTTTGCTTCGTATAAAGTTAGATCTAAACTTTTTCTTAGCTTCTCAACAAATTCTTCTTTTTTTTCTTCGGACAAACTTTCTCCCATAATTATATATAAAAATTAAAAAGAATAAATTTTTTTAATTTTATTAGATTAAAAAAAGTTTTACTTGCCAGCTCCTGCAGTTGCAGAGCTAGCATTGTTAACTGAAGATGGTATACTTTCTGCTGTAGGTATTTCTGGAAATTCTTGTTTCATCTTTTGTTCTGCTACTAAGCTTGCATCTTTTAATATCTTCTGTGCCTCTTCCGTTACAAACTCGTTTTCTAGCATTGGTACACTGCCTGAGCTGTATTGCATCATTGCCATTTGTAATTCCTCGTCTACTCCCATCAATTCTGTAAACACGTCTGGCATCATGCCTTTCAAATATCCAGCTACATTCTTTAAGGCTACAATTGCTGGAGCTAGGTCGGCATTTACATCTCCAAATATTAATGTGGTGTCTAATCTTAACTTTACTCTTTCCAATGCAAATCTAACTGTCATTAATACCTTTGCCATCTTTCTTACTTCAGCTACTTCATTTGCGTACATGCCAGCCTTACTCTTGTCGCCTTCTACCAATGCATTAACTGTTTTTTCAAACAGTTGTTTATCATAAGCCTCTAATTTGCTTAGATTATAGTCTAATTTGTTTATTTGTGTTGCAATTTTATATGTTGCAGATATTATTTGCCCCTTTAATGGGGGAGGTGGTCTTACTGCAGTTTTAATCTTTTGACCAATAGTTTCCTTCTTTTGTTCATACCATCTCTTATTCCAATCTTCTAAGCTGCTCAAGCATCTTTCACCAACTAGTATAGTTTTAAAAAATAGCTAATAAGGAGAAAAACTTAATAAATAGGGGTTTCACATTATATATCCTTCTAGTTAATTAAAGATTTGGTGTCTTAAGTGGTGATCCTAAGAATCGATGAGGTATCAAGATTTACTGGCGATGACATATATGATGAATATGGAAGAAATTTGGGAACAGTAATAAGTATATCAAGCTCAGTTGATGGTAAGGTAGAAAACATTTCAATAAAAATTGCTGATAGAAACATTGAATCAATAGATGGAGAAAGATTAAAGCTTCAAGATGGTAAAATAGTTGTTGTTCCAACCTGGAAGTTTGAGGCCAGTAAACTAATAGAAAATCTCGATAGAGCATATAAAAGAAGGAAAGCGTTAGATACTATATCTGGTCAAAATGACCTGCCGAGCAGTGTAGTAGACCCAATGAAAAGAAGACTTGATGAAGAAATAAAGGCTTTAAGAATTAAGGCCGATGAGGTTAAAAAAATTATAAACGGAAGAGTAAATGAGATCGAAGATGAGGAATTAAAAGTTTCTAGAGCTATAGCAAATATTGAGATATCATATTTTAGTGGAGAAATCAGTGAAAAAGGCTACACACAAAGCATGAACCATCTAAGAAAACTAAAAGACACAAACTCAGAGGAAAAGAGATCTGCTAAAGAATATTTGGAAAAGCTCGATAAAACTGTTCAATTAGCTTTTACAGAAAATAAAGAGGTTGTAAAGCCTAAAGAAATAACTGAACAAAGTAAACAAGTACAAGCTGTACAAGCACAACAGAATTCGTTGCTTGTTAAAATAGAAAGCTAGCTATAAAATTAATAGGATTTTTGTGATAAATTTAATGATTTTATTATATGAAATTAACTATAAAATTCTATTTGGTTATATAATTAAAAATTTTGCTAATCATATTAAATAAAAAGGATAGAAAATATAATCCCTTTTTATCAAACTAAAATAATGAGCAGGGGTGCCCGAGCTTGGTCTAAAGGGGACGGGCTCAAGACCCGTTGGCGTAGGCCTGCGTGGGTTCAAATCCCACCCCCTGCATTTTTTAATTTAATGGTAATTGATTTATTAAATATAAATGCAAAATAAACAAAAATTTTTAACTACTATCATACCTTACTATTTTTGGTGTTTGCAATGAAAAATCTTAGTAAAGGTATAGTTGCAGGTGTATTAATAATTGTTATAGTATTAGCTATTGGTCTATATTATTATGAATCCTATGGATATGTAAGATTTTATATTTCTGATCCTGGAAACAATAGTTATGCTCAAATATACTTAACGATCTCATCTATAATGATACATTCAACCAACAAAGGGTGGATAACAGTTTCAAATAAAACTCAGACAATAGCGTTATCAAGCACTCCCCAACTTTTGACTTCAACTACGATACCTAGTGGAAATTATACTGAAGTAAGATTTGTAGTTGAATCTGTCACAATACAGCTATTAAACAACATTAATGTTTCTGCAAATTTACCAAGTAATGTATTTAAAATAGCAATTCCAGGAGGTCTTTTAATATCTCCAGGAAGAACTACATATGTAACTATTAGCTTGGGACCTCATATAACTGAAACTGGAAATGGAGAATACATTTTAAGGCCTCTAATTGCTGTTACTACTTCAAATTCTCCCCCTAGCTAATTAAAAATTATTTATTTTGTTCTTGAGCTCCTTGCTGTGTTTGCTTAGCTTGTGTTTGCATTATTTCTTGCATTTTTTGTATTCCAAACAAGTTAATTGGAGAGCCGGTTAAAGGACCTGCAGCAGGTAGATTAACAGGTATTAACATTAATGTATTCCTTCCCTCCATACCTAACTCATAAATCATGTTCATCCATCTAAGCATAAATGCTTCATCATGATCTTTATAGAGGCCTGCTGCCTCAACCATTTTTTGAGCGGCCTCAAATTCTGCCTCTGCCAAAGTAACTCTAGCCCTTCTTTCTCTTTCTGCTTGAGCTTGTCTTGACATAGCTTCTACTAAGTCATGAGGAATTTCGACATTTCTTATCTCAACAGCTGTTACTTTAACACCCCATGCTTCAGTTTTACTATCAATTATATTTCTTGCCAACGCCGCAACTTTATCTCTTTCCGCTAAAACTTCATCTAGAACAGTTTGACCAATAACTTCTCTTAAAGTTGTTTCAGCAGCTAACTGTGTAGTTATATTAAAATTTTCTACTGACAAAACAACTTTTTCTAAGTTTACTGGTTGATAATACATTACTGCATCTACCACAACAGGTACATTATCTTTTGTCAATGATTGTTCAGTTCTAAATGCTAAGGCCTGCAGCCTTGTAGAGATCCTAAAAGGTATTCTACTTATTATTGGTATCACGTAAACTATACCTGGTCCTTTTAAGCCTCTAAATCTGCCCAGCACCAATACAGGTAATCTTTCCCATTCGTTAACTATCTTTATACCACTTAATAATATGGCCAACACTATTAATAATATAAAAACTTCGATAGCTAATAGCGCAATATTAATCAAATTTTATCCCTCTGTTAGTATTAAATTACAGGCTTAAAAATCTATGTTTTTAAATGAAAATTCTTTTAATTAAGAGATGCTGAATTCAGAGGCTGTTTTTCTCTTTGTAATAAAGGCGAATCCCCCTTATATTGGAAAAGATTAAAAAATATTAATCTAATTTTTATATCATCGAATAAAATATGAAAATAGATACACAGGTTTAATAATATAAAACCTAATTAATGTTAAGAAGGATGACCAAAAATAAATTAAGATTTTTTAAATAATAGTGAATTCATCATTTAGGGTAGATATGTAGCTAAATCTATGTTTTTTATAAGATCTCACCTTCATGACAGAGAGGGCAGATTATTACGGTAAAGTGGTTTAAATATCTCATCCCTTGAGTTTACATAAAAATTAGGTATTAACGAACTCATAATAAAGGATGCATATAAAATGAAAAAGTCTGAAATAATTTCTTAATTTCTCATTAATAGAAGTTGTATCTCACTTATTATTTGCTTTAACTATTAGTTTTAATCCTTCTATCCTTATAACTTCTACTTGATCTCCTACATTAGCGCTGCAAGACTCGCATTTGGCTTTCCATATAATGCCTTCTATCCTTATCTCCCCTTCAGGATTTAAAGGAGATACAACAATTCCTCTCTTACCTATTAATGATTCAGGGCCTGCTAGCTTATTTTTCTTTCTCAAAGGACCTACCACCCATCTTATGTACAAACCTGCTACTACTCCAACAGCTCCAACACCAGTAATTTCTAGCTGAGATATATAACTATTAGGAACTCCGCTTGATATCATTGGTATACCTTCTGCCATTAAATAAATACCAACTGCAGCAATTATCATACCTGCCATAAGAGCAAATCCATGGCCAAGCTTTAATTCTACAAGCATTACTGCTGCCCCTATAGCAATTAAAGAAATTCCTAAAACAGATGCACTAATTATTTCAGCTCCAACCAAACCCGCAATTATTGCTACTATTCCTATTATAGTTAATATTATAGTTGGATGATATAGATCTAAAAGTATTGCTAAAACACCTAAAGTCATAAGAATGCCATCTAATGTCGAGTTGCTTAAAGCACTTAAAAATTGTTCATAATAATTTTCGCTAACATTTATTTTAGGGTTGTCAGATAGGTTCCATATTTCCAATGCCTGACTAAAAGAATTCGATATACCGTTTATTAGATGATACTGGTATGCTTGTTGTGAAGTAAAGGCTATATCATATAATACCATATCCTGAGCAGCAGTAACATTTCTTCCCCATTTTTGGGCTAAACTTTCCATAAAACTAATCATGGCATCTTCTGTGTGATTTTGCTCTAAAGCAGTTCCACCAACTACTATTGGGGTTGACGGACCTATTTCTGACCCATCTCCCATAATAATTTGGTTTGTAGCCATAGCAATATAGCTTCCTGCTGAAGCAGCCAAACTATTTGGTGGAACATATGTGTAAGTTGGTATTCCTGATTTATTTGCTTCTTCTATTGTATTAACTATATTAACCATATCGCTAAGATATCCCCCAGGCGTATTCATTACTATCACTATTGCGCTTGCATTGTATGATTGTGCAATAGTTAAAGCTCTGTTTAACATATCTGAAGATCCTATATCAACTGTAGTATCAAAGTTTACTATTACTATTGGCTTTTTATTATTGTTCACATTTATTGAGTATGCTCTAATAGATAGGGCTAGAATTAAAATCAATAATATTACTATTACTATTGATTTTTTTATGTTCATTCTTATTCCCCGTTATCTGATAACACTTAAAAGCTATAAACTATATTACTAGTATTTGTTTAATAATAATAATTTGTGGCGATTACTAAATAAAGGGTGATATAATGCAGTATAATGATAATGTGGGATTTTTTTCCAGAATAAGGTGGGGGCCTGGAAGCTTAACATTGATCTCGATACTAATAATTCTTTTTATCATATCAATATTTTTATACTTAAAAACAAAGTCCATATATTATTTGTTTATTTTAATTGTTTTAGCCATAGCCATTATTTTAATTGTTTTAGCCAAATCATTTGAGATAATAACACCAATAAATGTTAATCAATCAACTTTAATAGGATCAAAAGGTGTTGTAATAAAAACCATAACACCAATAAAGCCTGGAGTTATTAAAATTAATAATCAGCTTTGGTCTGCAAAGAGCAATGAGAATATAAATAAAGGAGAAAAGATAATAGTAACAAATATAGATGGAATATACCTAGTTGTTAAAAAAGAATGATTTCAAAGGAAATCATTAATAATTATTATAGTCATGCTTCTTTAAAGCAAAGTTATGTAATAAATATTAATTTAAAATATTTTTAATTTGAGTTCTCAAGTTTTATGATTTGCAATTAAACTGATCTCATTATATAATGAGATCAGTTATTTATTTTTTTGTTTTATTGACTCCAAAATACGATTGTATTTGTTAATCAATTTAGTTAATTCGTTGTATAGTAATTTTTCACCTACATTTCCTTCAATAACCTTTATTATTTTATTATTGTAACTATTCATAATTAATAAAGTTACTGGAGAAACATTAATGCTGTATTTTTTAAACGCATTTAATGCACACTCAGACTTACAATCATATATAAACCAGTTGCATGATACTACAAAAAAATAAATGAAGTCGATATTCTTGTTTGTTCTTACGAACTTATCTACAAACGGATACCATAATAAATTAAAGAGTTTGCATGCAGCGCAATATCTATTACTAAAATATATAACATTTATTCCATTTTCTTTCCTAAATTCGTCACAATTAATTTTCTTCCAGTTAAAAGAAGATTTATCAAAAAAATAAATCCCATTTTCAATTAAATTATCAGTAAACATTATTGATCATCAGCCATACCATGGTGTGTATTTCATCCATCCAGCTGTGTGCTCAAATATTGCTTCTAATCCTATATAATATGATAATATTCCTGATAAGACAAATGATATCAATGCTGTAAAGCTCCAATATCTTTTTGCCTTTGTTTGTAATAATGGGCTTAAAATTCCATAGATTCCTATCAATATATACAATGCAGCAGCTGCTGTTGGCGAACTTGTTAAACTAAAATGTAATATAACGTCTCCATAAACTATTATTGGTATTGAAATAAATGCTATACCAAGTAATATGCCAAACAAAGGTGCTTTATTTAAACTAGCAAAACCTAATGCAAGCAGTACTATACCATGCAATACATTAGGGTCTACCAAAATTAAATTATAGGAGCTTGGCAATGGCCAGGCAAACATTCCCAAAAATCCAAATATTAAAGCAAAGATTCCTAAAAATACAAGAAAATATCCATAGTCCATGTTCATTTCTGAGAGTTTTTGTTTATCATAGCTAATTGAGAAGTTTAGGAAAACCCAACTTGCTAAAAGTAATAGACCAGCACCTAACAAATCTAATTGTATATCAAGTATATCTATAAAATAAGCCAATTTATCACCCTATAATAATCTCTAAATATAGAATTAAATTGTTTTAATACTGAAAAGTATTTATTCTCTATATAGATAAATTTAAATATATGCTATTTTTCATTATGTAATTCCTTTATTGCATTAACTATATAAGATAATGAATCTTTGCTATAGCCTTCTATTTGGTCTTGCAATAATGGAAGCTCTATTGAGTAAATATAGTTAGTTAAAGGAATAACTTCTTGTGTTTTAACAGTCCACGGTTTTCCATTTGTTAGTATTAATTCTATAGCTTTCCTGAATCTTTTACCATCAATAACTATAGCCGATCCAGGAGTAACTGCTATAACTAAATCGCTGTTAATTGAATTGATAGTTGGAGACGCGACATTTGAATTAGATTCTATAACTATTGCTTCATGCCTATTTTCTAGATAATTTAAACATTTATCAATCTCATTTATTGCACCGCCACTTATTAAGTTAAATAAATAATTATCGTCTACTTTTACTAGGTTATCAAGAATAGATACTAGATCTAATATTTCATATCCAATATTTTTAGTGCTTTTATTTATTGCACCCTCATTTATAAAATGTATATTTTTCATCTTATTATTGCATGAGGTCAGCCTAGAAATTCCCATCCTCATGTTAGGCGAATATAATGTTGCATTAAAAGAATTTAATGAATTAAATTTTTCAGGCAAAACAGGTAATAGCAGACCTCCAAACGGATTTAATAGGTTTATTGGTTCTTTTTCTTTCGATGATTTATATAATATGATTGAATCCTTAGTTATTACCATTTTTTGCCTTCTGGATTCTTCCAAGACTTCCGGGTGTTCCCAAAGCTCAGTATTACCTAATGGTTTAAAGCCTACAGAATCGAATCCTTCACTTATTAATGCAGATATCAAGCTAGATGCAAAGGTTGTTTTTCCTGAGTTTTCCTCTAGCAATCCTATTATTAATATTTTCATTTTATACACCGTTTTCCTCTACAAATTCTTTTTAATTTTTAATAAGAGTTATTATTCTTGTGTCTAATTATGATTATAGGCGATGAAGAGAGTTGTGCCCGGAAGGAGTAAAAAGCGATGACGATCTCTGGGGTATCGGAGCCTTTTCTTTACAGAATAGCTTGCCAAATGATAAAGGTCTTTATATAATAGGCTTTCAAATAGTAAACAGAATTAAGTTTAACATAAATAAGAAGTTATATAAATTAGACAATGGATTTGTAATATATGTTGGATCTGCAGGCAATGGATTAAGGGATAGATTAAAAAGACACCTATTAAAAAATAAAAGAATTAAATGGCACATAGATTACCTTTCATCTAGTATTGATTCACTACCAATATTTATTTTTTATGTTAAAGGAAACTATGGAGTTATTAAAGAAGACAATTTAGCAAGCTTATTAAAGAAGAGCTTTACAAATATTGGTATGTTAGGATCAACAGATTCTAAAGAGCCACATCTGTTTTATTCTGATAATGAACAAAAAATATTAGAATTTTTATTAAAGACAATGGAAAATACGGAAGGGAGTGAAATGTTTATAATGCCTACGTTTTATAATAAAAAATTGAGTATATCGTTTATATAGAAGTGTGGTGGTAAAAAATGAACAATATAAAATTAGTAGTTTTTGATGTTGATGGTGTATTGACAAATGTAAAAAGTAGCTGGGAGTTTTTACACGAGTATTTTGATGTTGCTGACAAGGCAAAAGAATATTATAAAAAATTTGAAAAAGGCGAAATTGATTATATGGAATGGATGAGATTAGATACTTCACTATGGATTGATAAAAATAATGGTAAATTAAAAATAGAAGAATTGGTAAAAATTTTATCAAAAATACCTGTAAGAGATGAAATAAAAGATGTTTCAATATGTTTGCATAAAAATAAAAAAACTATAGCTTTACTCAGCGGTGGTATAGACATATTGGTTAATAGAATAGCCGATATTATAGGAGCAGAAATTTGGATGGCAAATGAATTGGAATTCAATAAATTTGGTTACTTAGTTCCAGGAGGTTTACCTATGGTTGGAACTAATAAAGAAAAGGCGCTTATGAGAATTTTACAATATTTAAATGTAGAGCCACAAGAAACAATGTATGTTGGAGATTCTAAGTGGGACTATAATGCTATGATCAAAGTTGGTTATCCAGTTTTATTTGGTAATGATGAAAGTCTATTAAATATTTCTAAATATAAAATTAGCAATTTAAATCAAATATGTGATATTATAAAAAAGATTGAAGGAAAATAAATTGAAGAAAAATAATAAGGTGTTTATGCTTGTTTTATATAATCCACCAGTACATCAGTATATTCACTTGTTGATATAGGTGTAACACCAGGCATTTCTCTTGCTAGGTCATAAGTGACGTGTTTATTCTTTATTGCTTTAACAATGGCATCTTCAATATATAGTTTAACTTCTCTCCATCCAACGTAATCTCCTATCAATACGGCAGCGCTTAATATTTCTGCTGTTGGGTTTGTAACATTTTTGCCAGTATATTTTGGAGCACTTCCATGGACTGGTTCTGCGACTGCAACACCATCTCCCATATCTAATCCAGCAGCCATTCCAATACCTCCTACCAACGCATTTGCCTCATCACTGATGTAATCTCCATTTAAGTTTGGAGATACTATGATATTGTATTCTCCTGGTCTTGTTATTATTTGTTGTAGCATGTTGTCTGCAATTCTATCATTTACTACTATCTTGTTTTCTGGCGTCTTTCCAGCATACTTTGTATTAACTTCGTCCTCTGTAACTATATAATCCCTAAATTCGTTTAATGCTACCTCATATGCCCATTCTCTAAAAGCCCCTTCAGTGTATTTCTGTATGTTTCCTTTATGCTGTATTGTGACACGTTTAATATTATTTCTAACTGCCCATTCCAATGCCCTTCTCATAAGCCTTTGTGTACCAAATTTTGATATTGGTTTGATTCCAATTCCAGCATCAGGCCTTAGTTCTATCTTTAATTCCTTTTTGAAGAAATCTCTAATTTTATTGGCTTCTGGGGAATTCCATGGAAATTCTATACCCATATAAACGTCTTCAGTATTTTCTCTAAATATAACCCAATTTATTCTGTCTGGATGACAATGAGGAGAGGGTTGACCATACCATTTAACTGGTCTTATGTTTGCATATAAATCTAAAATAATTCTTAATGAGACATTTAAGCTTCTAAATCCACTACCAACAGGTGTTGTTAGCGGTCCCTTGAGATTTATTCTTGATCTCTTAAATGCCTCTAGAGTTGCTTCAGGCAAAAGATTTCCGCACTCTTTTTGTGCCTCTTCACCAGCTGCTACTTGCCACCAAAAGATTTTTCTATTTGAGCCATAAGCTTTTTGAACTGCTGCATCAACAACTTTGATTGCACTATTTACAATTTCAGGACCAATACCATCCCCTTTAAAGTAAGCTACTATTGGAGTATCAGGTACAATCAATTTACCATTTTCATACTTTGCAAATTTTCCCTCTGATGGAGGTTTTAATTCATCAATTGAACACGGAATTTTTCCCAACTACTCTCACCTATATAAATTTGCATATGTATAGGGTATAAATTCATTATCATTTAGTAAATTATAAAGATGTTATAAATAAATTATAATAAAATATTTTTAATTTGAATTTAAAAACTGATTGATAAAAAATAACAAATCTTATTTAGTGTGGAGATATTGAAAGAAATGACTTGAAGTTATTTAGATATGGTTTCTTAACAATGCCTTTTTCTGTCATGATCCCCTCTATTAGTTCTGGCGGAGTTATATCGAATGCAGGATTATATGCTTCAGTTCCTTCAGCTGCTATTCTTAATTGACCCATAATATTAGTTACTTCATCATCTGATCTCTCTTCTATAATAATTTCTTCTGGATTTTCTATCGGCTGAACAGTGCTTAATGGAGCTGCAACATAGAATGGTTTATTGCTATAGTTTGCTGCCAAAGCTAAGTTAAAAGTACCAATTTTATTTGCAACATATCCAGTTAATGTTATCCTATCTGCTCCAACTATTGCCATATTTGCCATGTTTTTCTTAAATAATAGACCTGAGGCACCGTCTACTATTAGAGTTGAAGGAATGCCCTCTTTTTTAAGTTCCCAAATGGTTAATCTGGCTCCTTGTAGCAATGGTCTTGTCTCATCTGCATAAACGTGCACACTTTTACCTTCATAATAAGCATATCTTATTACTCCCAATGCAGTTCCAAAACCAGCTGTTGCCAAAGCACCAGTATTGCAATGAGTAATTATCTTAGAATTATTATCTATTACTTTGGATCCCAATCTTCCCATCTCTACGTTATTTTTAACATCTTCAATATAAATTTTGTGTGCCTCACTCAAAACTGCATTTTTAATCTCTTCTGTGTCATTTTTTTCACTTTCTTTTAATATTACATTCCAAATTCTATTTAAAGCCCAAAATAAATTATATGCTGTTGGTCTTGTGGAAGAGAGCACATTGTATGCTTCCTTAGAATTTTTTATCAATTCGCTTATATTATTTGATTTGTCATATAAAACAGATAATGCCAATCCATAAGCTGCTGAAACTCCTATGGCTGGGGCTCCTCTTATTTCCATTTCTTTGATTGCTATCGCAACTCTTCTATAATCTTTCGTATTTCTATAAATTTCTTTCCATGGTATTAATCTAGTGTCTATCCAATAAAATTCATTTTTATCAAAGTCCCAATAAAGGGGTTTAATTTTTAGATATGGTTTAAGCCTGTCTAACTCCTTTCTTATATCATTCAATGTATTCACCAAATTCTTAGTTTGGGGATAAAGTAAAATGTGTTTATCTTAGAATTATATTAAGCGAAAAGAGGAAAAATATTTTAATAAAAAACTGTATTTCTTAATTGGTGCTTAAATTGGGAATAAAAGATGACATAATAAAATGGCTGAAGGAAGAAGATTTAGATATATCAGAAATTCCAATACCAAAGGAAGCTCCAATAGAATGGGCTATTAATGCTATGAGTAAGATTCCAATGAAGGTTTCGATATCCGTTCAAAAACCAAAGGGGAGAACAGAAAAATATGCATGTACAATGGGAGTTAAGGTAGCCGATGAACACAAGGAAAAATTATCTCATTTGTCTGAGCAGGATAAGGCTAATATGATAGGCGAGCTATTAAGGAGCCTATATTATATGTGCTCTTCATGTATTATAATATTTCAGCCTGATTTGTCTATGCCAGATAATATAATTGTTACTAAAGTTATTTATGGAGAAAAATTGTCTCAAAGTGAATTAACGGATTCCATAAGATTATTAACAAATACGTATACTTTGATAGCAACATATTTTAATATTAAGCTAGGCGGATCGTTTAAACAAGGTGGGCAGACTGTAATGCATATGTGAGGTTATAAGGTTGGTTGATTTATATCCTGTGGGAATATTAGCGAAATCTAAGTGTTTTTATATAGCTGGACCAATTATTAATGCTCCTTGGCCACCAGATAATGATGTTAAGTATGTAATAAATGATATAACTGATAGCATGAAAGAATGGAATCCATCAAATTACAACTTAGATATTATTAAAAAAGTTATTTGGTATTCTACAGTTTATGGAGGTCTAATATTGATGTATTCTTGCGAACCATTAATTCCGATGAGTAGGGTTATAATAAATATCGGTTTAGATATAGAAAAGTATGATAAGAAAGAAATTAAGGAATTTGATGATAATATTGTGTTAAAAGCGTGGGCTTTAATATTAAATGGAAATGAAAAAGAAGGCCTGGAATTAATAAGTGGAAAGATGTTTTTCCCCAATGATTTTGTATGGAAACCTGGAAATAACTATAGCATAGCAGTTAGAGGTATTAAGTATTTATAAAAAATTATCTTATCATATTAATAAAAAATATAGCTTGATAATTTATAGTATTAATAAATGTTATTAGTTTTTTCTTAATTTCTTATTTTTATGAGATTAGAAAAACTTATTTTCTTTTCATTTTTTTATTTAATGGGGATAAGTTTTGGTGTATGAAAGAGACTTTATAGGTTATTCAAATAATTACCCAGACTTTAAATGGCCCAATGGAAAGAGACTAGCGGTTAATCTAGTTTTTAATTATGAATGTGGTTCTGAGCATTCATACAATGTTGATGGAATAGTTGAATTAATAGGTGAATTTCCGCCAACTGATATTAAGGGTAGAGATATTGGCTTGGAAAGTGTTTATGAATACGGAACTAGGGCTGCTATTTGGAGAATATTAAAAGTTTTAAAGGATAATGATGTAAAGGCCTCATTCTTCTCGGTAGCCCATACACTAGAATTAAATCCATTAGCAGCTAAAGCGATTGTTGACCAAGGTCATGAAATAGTTGATCATGGCTTAAGATGGTTTGAAAATTATAGGTTAAGCTATGATGAAGAAAAAAGGCAAATAGAAAAATCTATTGAAATAATTAAAAATTTAACTGGTGTGAAGCCTTTAGGTTTCTATGCTAGAGAACCAAGTGAAAATACAATTGATATAATAAAGGAATTAGGATTTTTATATGATTCAGATGCATATAATGATGATTTGCCATACTATTATAAAAATGGACTTCTAATAATACCGTATACTCCAGATATAAATGACTTTCATTTTTTGTTTCCCATGAATAGATTTTCTACGGCTGAAGAATTCTTTTCTTATGTGAAGGATTCTTTTGATCAACTATATGAGGAATCAAAATATGAAACTAAAATGATGAGTGTTGGTATGCATGTAAGAATTACTGGTAGACCTGGCAGAATTAAGGCACTGCAAGAATTTATAAGATATTTGAAATCTCATGATGTATGGATAGCTAAAAGAGAAGAGATAGCCAAATTCTGGATAGAGAACTTTAAGAAAAGTCCATAATTTTAAATTAAGTGGTTTTTAGTATATTCTTTTAATTTATTAAAAAATTCTTCTAATGGCATGCTTGTTTTCATTAAAATCTCTTTACCATCGCATAAACTAATAAATAGACTTCCCTTGTTTATGTTCAAACTTATGTATAACCCTCCTCTTGGTTTTCGTGACAATTCAACACCCATATCTAGTTCATACATATAATTTTTTAATAAGCTCCACGTGTGGTTATCAATAAATATTGGGATATCTTCATTTTCTTTAAACATTATATTTAAAATATTATCATAATCAATCTGTTGAGAATATAAACTTTTATATATTTGATCTATCTCATCCATCATTTATTCACTTCTTTTATTTTATTTTAAACTTTTCCTCCTAAATTTTGTTTAACTTAGTATTACTATGCTTACTAATGTTAAACTAATATAAAAGCTTTTAATTAACATTTAAACAATATGCATAATATGTTAATTAAATTGCAAAAAAGCATAAAATTTCTTAAATAATATTTATATTTTGTTTATGATTTAAAGTTATACAAATCTATAAGGTCGGAAATACAAATTATACAAGGTGTAAGATATGCCTTGTTCAATTGACGTTGATGATATAAGTGACTTAGATGAAATTTCAAATGAAATATTAGACCTAGAGGATGATTTAGATACTATAACAGATACGCTGGGTGAATATAAGGAAGATTCTTTAGAAAAATTCATTGATGCATTGATGTCAGAAGGTATAAACATAGAATGTCTTTCAAATGACGATAATGAGGAAAGAACTTGCAAATATAAGTTTAATAGTGAATTAATAGATGCAGATGTATTAATAACAATTATTATTGAGGAAAATAGGATAAAAAGTTATGAAATAGAAAAAATTAAGATAACCCCTAAGTAATTTTTTATATATGCTTAGGTTCCCAAAATCTGTATCTTTATAACTTCTATTTGATACAAAGAATCTGTATCTTTATAACTTCTATTTGATACAAAGGAAATGGTGTAAGCATAGGTGAATCAATTGAGTTCAAAACGAGATCCCAGATCTTTTGCGTTATTATTGGTTGAGGCCAGCAGTTTATTAACGCAAGCAGCAAACTATTTAAACGGAATGATAGATAAAGATAACTCCGATAATTTGGTAGTTATTAGGGCATCACTAAAAGGTCTATCATTACAAATAAGCAATTTGAGTAAAAGTGGATGTAATATGATAGAGCTGCAAAAAATAATAAATAGGGCTGATAAGTTAATGAATCAGATACCACCTATTCCAAGGGTGATGCAAAATGCAATTTTGGCTAAGGAAAACTTGATAAAAGCTATGGCATATTGTTAGTATTTAATAAAAATGATAAAATATATTATATATCTTTAATATAATTTATTATTCTAATATATAGTATGTTTATCAGATAAAATATTTATAACTTAGCTTATCAATATGCATTGGGGAACGTTAATGTTAATAGAGAAAGTTATACAAAACATGTTTAATAATTATAATTGGAAATTAAAAGAGGTAGACAGTTTTAATCCTCCTTATTATGATAGGAAATTAGCATTATATATACACGTTCCATTTTGTACGTCTCTTTGTCCGTTCTGTATATTTCATAGCATCTTATACAAACCGAGTCTAAAAAAAGGTTATTTTGATGCGCTCAAAAAAGAATTAGAGAAATATATATCAATGGGCTTTAATTTTTCTACTATATATATTGGTGGAGGTACGCCAACATTAGCTACAGAAGAAGTGTGCGATTTATTGGATTACATAAAGGAGTACAATAAAATTGATGATATTTCTATCGAGGCTTCACCTTATGATATTAATGATGAAAAAGTTTCGGAGCTTGAAAAAACAGGCATAACAAGGTTATCATTAGGTGTTGAATCTTTTGTACCTGTTATACAAAGAAAAATAGGAAGACAACAAGTTAACACTGAGGAATTATTGGAAAAGATAGATATAGCTTCAAAGATACCAACGTTAAATGTTGATATTCTTTTCAATATACCAGGTCAAAAAAAAGAAGATTTAGTTAATGAAATTGATATTGTTAAAAAAAGCAAGGCTAATCAAATAACCTTTTATCCAATTATGCCATCAATAAGACAAGCTCCTAAGGAATTTATGTATCCTGATGAAAAAAATGAAAAAATGTTATATAATGTGTTAACTAATCAATTTTCAGATAGCGATTATTATCAATCTACAGCGTGGACCTTTTCTAAAAATCAAGGCTCAATAGTTGATGAATATATAATAGATAACGATGATTTCATAGGAGTTGGCACTGGCGCTATGAGCCATCTATCGCAATACTATTATGCAAATTCATTTAGTTTAGAAAAATATGAAAAAATGATTAATAATGGTAAATTTTCCATTTCATTATTAAGAGAATTAAATCTTAAAGATCAAATTTATATTTATTTAATTTATAGGTTGTATTCTTTAAAAATTAATAAAAAAGAATTTGAAACTAAGTTTAACCATGATATATATCATTATCTTAGAAGTGAAATTAATCTATTAAGCTTCTTAGGTATAATAAAAGATGATGGTAATTACTTTAAGGTTACAAATAATGGAAAGTACTATTCTAATTTGTTTATGAAATATTTATATATTAATATTTCAAATATAAGAAAGTATGCAATTCAAAATAAGATATGACATTAAATTTAATTACATTATGTAAATAAAAATTAAAAATTTAACATTTTAGTTAAAATATAAAAATTTATGTAGATGTTTTAGACTAGGTAAAAAGAAATATTTAAAAGGCAGAAACAATAAAAAAATATTAGTAATTTAGGTGGGGTAGATGCAAAGCCAAATTTAAATTTAGTTGGTCATAATTTTATCACTCATTTAGTTGGTCATAATTTTATCACTCATTTAGTTGGTCATAATTTTATCACTCATTTAGTTGGTCATAATTTTATCACTCATTTAGTTGGGGTGATTTCATTATGACAAATGGATCATCATTGGTTGTTCAATCATTAAAAAAAGAAGGAGTAAAAACAATATTTGGAATACCAGGACTGTCAAATATGCCAATATATGATGCGCTCTATGATTATGTTAATTCTGGCGAAATAAGGCAAATATTAATGAAACATGAGCAGGCAGCAGCACATGCAGCCGATGGTTTTTCAAGAGCATCTGGATTTCCAGGCGTTTGTACTGCTACATCAGGTCCAGGCGCAATAAATTTAGCAACAGGACTAATAACTGCATACTGGGATAGCTCTCCTCTAATAGCAATTACTGGGCAGGTCCCTAGAAACTCTATGGGAAAAATGGCGTTTCAAGAGGCAGATGTTATGGGTGTTATGGAAAATATAACTAAATATATAGTAAAAATCAAAAATATAAAAGAAATACCGATTTGGATTAAAAATTCATTTTATATATCAATGACTGGAAGAAAAGGGCCTGTTGTAATAGATATTCCAAGGGATATATTGCAAGAAAGTATTGATGATATAGAATGGCCAGAAAAACCAAGTGTCAAAGGTTATAAAGAATTTATAACAGAAGTTGATTTAGAAAAAATCAAGAAAGTAGCGAAGATGTTGCTTGAGGCTGAAAGACCAATAATTGTTGTAGGTACTGGGGTTATGTATTCAAACGCCTATAATCAAGTATTAAACTTATCAGAGCAATTACTTGTTCCAATAGTTTCAACTCTTCCTGGAAAAGCCTCAATACCTAATGATTTTCCACTTTACTTTGGTGTAATAGGCTATTATGGCAGGGCTGAAGCCAATAGGGCTCTGCTCGAGTCAGACTTTATGTTAATATTAGGCTCCAGAATTAGCGATAGATCATTTACATCACTTGACGAAATTACAGAAACCAAAAAGAAGATAGTTATGGTAAACTTAGATCCTGTAGATAATGAAAAATATAACATAGCAAGCTTAACATTAAATGGTGATATAAAAATAATTTTAAATCAAATAATCGATGCCATTAGTAAAATCAAATTAGAAAAGAAAGATAAGAATTTATGGATTAAAAATATAACTGAATGGAAAGATGAATATTCTAAGTATTATTATATAGAAGATAAGAATTACATGAAACCATGGAAGATATTAAAAACTATAAGAGAAGTCTTGCCTAGGGATGCAATTGTTACAACAGGTGTTGGAGAGCATCAAATGTTTGCAGAAGTCTTTTGGGATGTACTTGAACCAAGGACATTCTTTACTTCGTCAGGTATGGGTACAATGGGTTTTGGATTTCCAGCAGCTATGGGAGCTAAAGTAGCGAGACCTGATAAGATAGTCGTCAATCTAGACGGTGATGGCTCTTTTTTAATGACAGGCAATAATTTGGCAACTGCGGTTGATGAAAATATACCTGTTATCTCAGTAATATTTGATAATAGAACTCTAGGTTTGGTAAGACAAGTTCAAGATCTATTTTTTGGAAAAGAATAGTAGGGGTTGATTTCGGTATGTCTCCGGATTTTGTTAAATATGCAGAGTCTTTTGGGGCTATTGGATATAATGCAGAATCATATGAAGGTTTAGAAAAATCATTAAAAGATGCAATCAAAAGCAATATGCCTTCAGTAATAAGAGTACCGATTAATAGGGAAGAATTAGCTTTACCAACGTTACCTCCTGGAGGTAAATTAAAGCAGGTGATATTAAGTGACCCAAGGTAAATTAATAAGAGTTTTAGGTTATTATAGAGATGCAGGGCTATTAGAAAGAGTTTTATCCAATTTTAGAAAGCTACTAATAGACATTGATTGGGTTAATGCAAGAAAATTAAATAATGATGTATATGAAATTTATTTATATGTCAATGAAAGTCCTAATTTAAAGCTAGCTTTGTTAAACTTAAGCAAAACAGTTGATATAGAATTCGTAGAACTTTATGAGTATTCTTCTTTGACACCTTACGTATATAAAAACAATGAGATAAGAGAATACTCTAATGAAGATTTAGGAGATGATTATTTTATGTTTTTTATTCCTATAGGTTTACGTAAATCTAAGTTGTTAAGTTGGGGTGAGTTTTATGGTTAATATATATACGGAAAAAGATAGTTCTCTCGATTATCTTCTTGGAAGAAATATAGTTGTATTGGGGTATGGAAACCAAGGAAGAGCTTGGGCATTTAATATGAGAGATTCAGGCTTGAAAGTTACTATAGGCCTAGAAAGAAAGGGAAATTCATGGAGCCTAGCTGAAAATGATGGATTCAAACCATTGTATACTGAAGAAGCTGTTAAAAATTCTGATATTTTAATATTTCTCTTGCCTGATATGGTTCAAAGAAAGGTATGGCTAGAAAAAATAAAACCTAATATAAGTAAAAATGTTGATTTAGTTTTTGCCCATGGATTTAATGTGCATTATAGACTAATAGATCCCCCAAAGGAATCAGATGTTTATATGATTGCTCCTAAAGGTCCTGGTCAAACGGTTAGAGATTATTTTTCAAGAGGTGGAGGTGTACCGGCGTTAGTTGCTATATATCAAGATAATAGTAAGTTAGCAATGAAGAAGGCATTGGGAATAGCAAAGGCAATAGGAGCAACACGAGCTGGAGTTATAGAGACTACATTTAAGGAAGAAACAGAAACAGATCTGTTTGGAGAGCAAGTAATTTTGGTTGGAGGTATAATGGAAATGATGAAAAATGCATTTGGCGTTTTGGTATCCAAGGGTTATCAACCAGAAGTAGCGTATTTTGAAACAATAAATGAGATGAAGATGATTGTTGATTTAATTTATGAAAAAGGTCTAAAAGGAATGATCAATGCTGTATCAGACACAGCTAAATATGGCGGAATGACTGTAGGAAAAGAGGTAATTGATGAAGATGTAAGAAAAAGAATGGAGAATGCATTAGCAAAAATACAGAGTGGGGAATTTGCAAACAATTGGATTGAGGAATACGATAATGGGATGAAGGTTTTGAAATCAGGTATGAACTAATTGAATAATAGCTTAGAAGAGAAAGTAGGGAACGATCTGAGAGAACTAATCTTAAAAGGAAGACCTAGATAAATCCAAAAAGGCAAAATTTTTTAAGTCAAATATAATTTATATCTTGGTGTTTAGCATGGTAATAGAAAAGAGAAAATTTTCTGTTGATGATATCATTAATATGTCTACTATAAATGATGTTAGAATATCAAATAATAATGATATAGCCTTTTCATTTACAAAAGCTGATTTAAACAAAAATAAAAATGTAAGCGAAATACAGGTAATTTTATCCTCTAATAAAATTTATTTCTTGACTGAAAACGATAGCACTCCAAGGTGGTCCCCTTCAGGAGATAAATTAGCTTTCATAAGTAGGAGAGGAGAAGATGAAAAGACAAGAGGTCAAGCTCTATATATTTATGTAATCGGAGGGGAGGTAAAAAGACTTTCTTGGTTCAAATTTGGCGTGCTATATATGGATTGGTTCAATGAAGATAAAATAATAGTGTTAAGTCCAAAACCTGTAGAGGCTTTTTATGATGAAGACAATGATTACGTTTCAACAGATAGATTGCCTCTTTGGATGGATGAAAGCGACTTTATTGGTAATTTTAACTATGCCATATATTTGGTTGATATAAATTCCGGTTATATTAAGGAAATTGCTAACGAACCTAACTATATTAATAGCATTGTATTTTGTAAAAACTATCTATATTATTCAACTATAATTGATTATAAAAATCCCCTTTTATATAAAGTTATTAAGGTAGATATTAATGATATGAAATATGATGAGATTCTTAGCAATTATACAATAGAATCTCTAAGGTGCTTTAATGATAAGTTATACCTATTGATGCACAAAGGGGAAATAGGTCTAGCGAGTCATTTTAAACTTTATGAAATAGGCTCTGATAATAAAATAAATTGTCTGACATGTAAGTTATTGGATAGAAATATAGTAAACATCATAGGAAGCTTTAATGATGGTTTAGCATTAATTATTAATGATTCTGGCTCATCAAAAGTTATTTTGTATAAAGAAAATTCAATTAAAGATTTATTTGGTGAAAAAGGCTATGTTTATTTAGGTGACGCAAATGGTAAATTATTAGTATATGCTTATGCCGATCCAATAAAACCTATGGAACTATATTTATATGATGGAAACAAGATTAATAAGTTAACAAAATTAAATGAATTCATATTAAATGAAACAAATTTAATAAATCCAATTCATGAGACTTTTATGTATAATGGAAGAATACTTGATGGATGGGTGATGTTGCCTAATACTAACAATAAAGTTCCATTAATATTATATATTCATGGTGGACCAAAAAGTATGTATGGGTATAACTTTTATCCAGAAATGCAACTGATGGTATCAAATAATTTTGCTGTTGCATTTACTAATCCATTAGGAAGCGATGGCTATGAAGAAAAATTTGCTGAAATAAGAGGAAAATATGGAGAAGATGATTTTAATCAAATAATAGCATTTCTAGATTATATATTAAATAAATACAGTAATATAGATAGAGATAGATTGGGTGTTACGGGCATTAGTTATGGAGGATTTATGACAAATGTTATGATTACAAAAACTAATAGATTTAAAGCAGCAATAAGTGAAAACGGAATAGCAGATTGGATAGCAGATTATTATGCATCAGATATAGGTTATTGGTTTAATCCGGATCAAATTGGTGATACTCCTCAAGAGAACTTGGATGAATATATTAAGAAAAGTCCTGCATATTTTATTGATAATGTTAAAACACCTGTTTTGTTTATACATAGTATGCAAGATTATAGGTGCTTTGTTGATCAGTCGTTGGCAATGCACACATCATTAGTTTCCAGAGGTAAGGATTCTAGGATAATAATATTCAATAAAGGTAGCCATGGTCATAGCACAAAAGCTGAGCCGAGACACAGAAAAAAGAGATATGAAATAAAGTTGAAATATTTTAATGAAAAACTAAAAATATAAGATTTTAGTTTTTATAGAACTTTACTAAAAAACAGAATTTATTAGTCATTCAAAAGCTAAAATTTTTTATTTTTGGTTTTAGATTATTGATTGTGGGGTAATATGTTAAGAATAAACCTTCCTAAAAAAGAAATAAACACATTTTATGCATTTTCAGAAGAAGTTCCATCTGAAGAATATTGTAGAGGATTAGCATGCTATGTAGCTAGAAACCTAAAACCTGAAATATGGAAAAAAGCAGTTTCTCAAAACACTAGGACTTATTGCTTAGGTAAATGCTATTCTTCACCTTCTTCATCGAGTTATGATGAAAAACCAATTATTCAAAATAAATCAAGAGAATCGATTTTATTGAAATATATGATTAAAGAAAATTCTAATATAAAAGATTATTTAGCTCTCGGAGGATTCAAATCAATGGAATACGCTCTAACTTCAATGTCTCAAAAAGAAATTATTGATGAAGTTGATAAATCTTTTTTAAGAGGAAGAGGAGGAGCCGGATTTCCAACTGGAAAAAAATGGCTATCTGTTTTTAACCAAAAAGAAAAAGAAAGATATCTAATAGTTAATGCAGACGAAGGGGATCCTGGGGCATTCAGTGATAGGTTCTTAATGGAATATTCACCTCACTTAGTTATAGAAGGTTCAATCATATCAGCATATGCTATAGGTGCAAAGAAGATTTACTTTTATATAAGAAGAGAATATCCAAAGTCAATATTTAGGATAAAAAATGCTATATTAGAAATAAAGCATTATTTTGAAGGTAAATTGAAATTACCTGATATCTTAGTTGAAGTTGGGAAAGGAAGTTATGTATCTGGAGAGGAAACTGCAATGATAAATGCAATAATGGGTAGGAGACCAGAACCCATGCAAAGGCCTCCTTTTCCAACTGAAAGAGGACTTTTTGGGAAGCCAACAGTTGTAAATAATGTTGAAACCATATCAAACATACCATACATAGTTGAAAATGGTGGTAAGAAATACTATGAACTAGGATTTTCTAAGAGCAGGGGAACCAAATTAATTTCTTTAAATTCATTATTTAATGAACCAGGATTGTATGAGGTGGAATTCGGTATAACACTTGATGATATAGTTTATAAAATAGGAGGAGGATTAAAAAAAGGTAAGTTAACTGGTGTCTTAATTGGAGCACCTTTTTCAGGAGTTGTTAAACCAGATGAATTAAATACAAGGCTTGGATACGAAGAATTAAAGGAGATCAATGCTTCATTGGGTCATGGAAATATAATAGCATTTAATGACGAAACTAAAATTGGTGATCTATTGCATGAAATTCTCCTTTTCTCTTCTTATGAATCTTGTGGAAAATGTACACCTTGTAGAGTTGGAACAAAGAGACTAGAAGAAATATTTTCTAAAGGATATGTATCATTAAATGAATTAGATGAGGTTAACGATATAGTTTATGCGTTAAGAAAATCAAGTTTATGTGGATTAGGTACAGGCACAGGGGAAACAGTAAACACCTTTTTATTAAAATATAGAGATGAGGTGATAAAATAATGAAGGTTAAAATCGATGGTAAAGAATTAAATTTTAATAAGAAAATAACGATATTAAATGCAGCGAGAAGCATAGGTATAGATATACCGAGTTTGTGTTATGATGATCGCTTGTCTCCGTATGGTTCTTGCAGGTTATGCCTAGTTAACATAAAAAATAAAGGTATTGTAACTTCTTGTAACACGTATATAGATGATGGTATGGAAATAGAAACAGAAAATGAAGAAATAAATAAATTAAGGGTAGAAAATTTAAAATTATTGTTACACAAATATCCAAAAGGTTATGATAAAAAATATGCAGATAAGAGATTTCATGAATTAATTAAAAAATATGGGTTAGAGGCAAAGATAGAAAGTGAAGATACAAAATTGATTGATTCTACTCATCCATTAATTTATGTTAATATGAATAGATGTATTAATTGCTACAATTGTGTTAGAGCATGCGAAGATATAGTAGGAAAGCTTGTCTGGAGATCTGTTAATAGAGGTTATAATACGTTAGTAATAGCAGAAGGTAATAAATTAGGTAATAGCTCTTGTATAAGTTGTAGAATGTGCATTGACGTATGTCCGAGCGGAGCTATCGAGGATTCGATTTTAATTAAAAACGTGTATCCTCAAAGATGGATAGACTCTACATGCTCTACATGCTCTATTGCATGCCCAGTTAAAATTGGCCTATCTAACAATGATCCTTCTTTAGTTAAGTTAGATGATAAAAAACTTAAATATGCAACTGATTGCTTGCTTGGAGAATATCATTGGGAAGATACATACTACAGCATAGAAAGAATATATTATCCTTTAATCAGAGCAGAAAATAACTTTTTAAAAACAAATTATGATCATGCTATAAATTACTTAGCGAGTAACATAAAAGACATAATCTCTAAATATGGGCCAGATAAAATAGGTTTTTTAGTTGCAAATAGATTAACTATGGAAGAGTATTATGTGTTGCAAAAACTTGGCAGAGATGTAATAAAGACAAATAATATAGGTTCTAACTTAGATATTTGTTTTAAAGATGACTTAAATAATTTATTAAATTCTATAGGTTTTGTTCATTCTTCTATAGCTTTAGATAAATTAGATGAATCAAAGGTAGTATTTGTAGTAGGAGAGATTGATAGGTATCATCCTGCATTATCTTCTATTATTAGAAAAATATCCTTGCAAGGGAAGACAAGTTTGATTGTAATAGACTCATTAAATAGCAACAAACCTATACATAATGCATCCGATATTTATATAAATGTTGATGAAAGCACTATGGCTAGAATTTTCAAATATATAAATTATTTGCTAATAAAAGAAAATAGATATGATAGAGAATACATAAATAATATAGAAAATTTGAATTCATATTATAAAAAAATTGAGAATGAAATTAAGAATAAAGAAGACCTAATTCCAATATATGAAAAACTAGATGCAATATTTAGGCTCATAAGTGAAAATAAACCTATAACTTTTATAGTCGAGTTAAACAATGATAATGAATTAAGTAAGGAAATAATAAACACGTATTTGCTTTCTAACAATAGCAAATTAAACAATAAAATTATACCTTTGTTTGGTAGCTGCGATTTAATAGATTCTCTTTATATGGGCGTTTCAAATAAATTTGAACCGGGATTAAAGCCAAGCAATAAAACCGGTTTGGATGGACTATCAATAATAGAAAAAGCAGAGAAGGGGGAAATAAAGGGTTTAATTGTTGTTGGTAATTCACTATTAAATTCAAATTTGTATAGGGAAAAAATACTAAAAGCATTAAAAAGAGTGGACTTTATAGCGCAAATAACTCCAAAATTTGATATTGTTGCTAAATATTATGCCAAATTAATTATACCATCTCCTACAAGCCTAGAAAAAGATGGCCATTATTTAAGCATCGATATGAAGATAAGGAAATCAAATAAAGCAATAGATAATGGGATAAAACAGGAATTTAATATATTTAATGAGATTTCAAAATCGCTTAATGGCTTTTATTATAAAAGTAATGAAGAAGTCTGGAATGAAATTGGTTCTATTAATGAATACTTAAACAATATCCTAATTAATAAATTTAAGGGAGGATACCTGTTAATATAGTTAAAATAAAACATTTTTAATAGATAAGAAGGTATAATGAGATATAATGAAAAGCTTAATTATTCTTTTATGTATAGATACAAGGGGGGACTTAAGTGGTTAAACTATTAATGGCTATTCCTAATAAGTGCACAGGTTGTGGGAGATGTGAAGAAGCTTGTTCATTTCATCATTTTAATATTATTGATCCTACCCTTTCTGCAATACATGTAGTAAGGATAGAAAATGAGCCTTTAGATGCTCCAGTATTTTGCATACAATGTGGATTGTGTACTCTTCCAGGAGTATGCCCAGAAAATGCTATTTATAGGGATCCAAACACATTTGCAGTTATAATAGATAGAAATAAATGTAATGGCTGTACAAATTGTATTGCAGTTTGCCCATATGGTGTTATAACATTAGATCATATTGAGAAGAAAGCTATAAAATGTGATTTATGTGGAGGAGATCCTCAATGTGTAAAGGCATGTCCTGAAGGTGCTTTGCAATATCTGGAAGCTAACGATTCGGCATATTATAAAAGATATTTCTTTGCTCAAATGCAAAAGAAAGGGCTTATACCAATAGTACCATATCCATCCCCAGGTACAAGGGAGGCTGTTTAAGATGAAGGAATGGTATGGTTATACAGGTAGAATTTTAAGAGTAGATTTAAGCAAAGGTAAAGTAGTTGTTGATGAGTTAAAAGATGATTGGCCAAAGCTTTATGTCGGTGGTTTGGGATTTGCTGCAAGGATAATGTGGGATGAGTTTACTCCATTAACTGATCCATTATCTCCAGAAAGCATATTAATTGGAACCGCAGGTCCTATGACTGGTACCTTAGCACCAGGTAGTGGAAACATATTTTGGGCATTTAAGTCACCCTTAACTAATTTCTGGGGGGAAACTAGATCTGGAGGTAAATTTGGGGCATTTTTGAAGTTTAGTGGGTTTGATGTAATAATTATAAAGGGGAAGTCACAAGAACCTGTTTACTTGTATTTAGAAGGAGGAAAAGCCGAGATAAGGAAGGCAGACCATCTATGGGAAATGACTGTGCATCAAGCTACAGATACTATTAAAGAAGAAGTCGGGGCAAAAGATATTTCAGTTACAACAATTGGTCCAGCTGGAGAAAATCTGGTTAGATACGCATCTATAATAAATGACTATGATAGAGCGGCTGGTAGAACTGGTGGAGGTGCAGTAATGGGATCTAAGAAGTTAAAGGCTATTGTTGCAGCTGGAGGATATGGAGTAAGGGTGTATGATCCAGAAAGATTTCTATCTCTTTCATATGAAGCTGAAAAGGCAATAATATCTGATGCTGGAAACAAAGGTATGGGTGCCCACGGAACAATAGGGGGCTTATCATTATTGAATACCGTAGGGGGTTTACCTACTCAGAACTTTAGGACAGGTTATTTCGAGAACGCCGATAAAATATCAGGAGATTATTTGGAAAGAAATTATATGATAAAGAGGAGGGCATGCTATAGTTGTACAATAGGTTGTAGCAGGTATTCTTATGTTGCAGCAGGAAAATACGCTACCCCTCCAAATGAAGGCCCCGAGTATGAAACCGCTGATATGAGTGGAGCAATGTTAATGAATGGAAACATGGAGTCAATAATAAGGTTTAATTACTTAGCCAACAATTATGGTATTGATACCATATCTTTAGGCCATACTATTTCGTGGGCAATTGAGGCATATGAATTAGGTATGTTAACTGATGAAGACACTAATGGAATAAAACTAAGATGGGGGGATCCTGATATTATGCTAAAATTAGTTAATATGATAGCATATAGGCAAGGCATAGGAGATTTATTGGCTGAAGGCAGTTATGCTGCATCTAAAAAGATAGGAAAAGGGTCAGAGGAAATAGTTAATCATGTAAAGGGTTTGGAATTTCCTGCCCATGATCCGAGGGTTGAATCTAAGTTTTTGGCCATCCAATATGCAGTGGGTCCAAGAGGGGCTTGCCACATACATCCAATATATCCATCATATGATATGATGGGAGTTGATAGCGGGCTAAGAGCTGTAGGATTACCTTGGCCATTACCAGATAGATTAGATGAGACAGGAGTTAATAGAGGTAAGGCATATAGAGTAATAGCTTTATATGGTGAAGTATTAAATAGCCTAGGATATTGCAATTTCTACGTACAAAGTAAAGAAGATGGATCTTTATCTCCTAAAAGGCTATCTGCTTTGTATTCATCTTTAACAGGAATTGAACTAACACCAATGCAAATTTTTGAAGCAGGAGAAAGAAGCTGGAATCTGAAGAGGGCATTTAATATAAGAGAAGGGCTTAATAGGAAGCATGATACATTACCTAAAAGGGTTAAAATGCCTGTAATGACAGGACCAGCCAAAGGCTTAAAGGTTGAAAATCCTGATGGAATGGTAGACGAGACCTATGAGGCGTTTGGCTGGGAGAAGCAAAGCGGCTATATAAAGGAAGAAACATTAAGAAGACTTGATCTTGATGATGTAGCTGAGTACTTAAAAAATGTTAAGAAATTAGCATAATATAATCATTTTTTATTTGTAATTTTATTTATTAGTAGAGGTTTTTATGCCAATTTCTTTAGTAAAAATTTGGATTTAACTGATAGGGAGCTGTTAAAAGTTGAAGGTAAGAAAACAAGAAGGTATATTAATAACTGTTATGTCATTAAATGGTATAATTTTTGGATCCTCTCAATTGGTAAATCCATTATATCTTAAAGACTTAGGATTAAATTCTGCGATAATTGGTTTTCTTTTAACAGGTCAAATGCTTATTGGATCTATGCTATCAATAACTCTTTCTATTTTTGGCGATGCCTATGGAAGGAAAAAATTCGCAATATTAAGTAGAGCAATAAGTATAACAGGTTTATTTATTTTATTTTTAGGCATCCCTTTTGGTATTCTAATGTCAACTTTAATGGGTGGAGGAGGATTAATTGGTGCTCTTATGGCAGAAAAATCTAGAGACCTAGATAAAAATTTAAGTATAGCATATTCTTCCAGTACATTCCTATCTATTTTAGGAGCATTATTACCAATTTTTATATCATTAAGGTACATAATTTTAATAAACTTATTTATAGTTACGTTGGCAGCGATCCTTCTCTTATTTGTAAAAGAAGAATATAAAGGAATGGGAAAAATTGATATTAGACTCAAGTCCATAAATAAGGTAGCAAAGCTTTCAGTTGGATCCTTTATAGGCTTGGGAGCAGGTTTAATTTTACCTATAATGTCTCTATGGTTTTATTTGAGGTTTAATGTAAGTGCTCAACAAATGAGTCCAGTATTTGCTATATCAGATGCATCATTAGCAATAACTACTCTTTTCTCTCCTAAGCTCTCAAAAATTTTTGGTAGAGTAAAGGCAATAGTCTATACTCATATTTTGGGAATTATATTGCTAATACTGCTTCCATTAGTAAATTCTTATTATTTGGCCACGTTAATATTTGTTTTGAGAAATACAGCCATGAATATGACTGGTCCCTTGTTTAGCTCATTTATATTAAATCTTATTCCTAAAGAAGAAAGGGCCAGAGGGCAGAGCTTAATAAATTTAATAGATTCAATACCAAGAAGTTTTGGACCATCAATAGGAGGTTATTTATTTTATTTAGGTAGGCTTGACATACCTTTTTTCATAACATCTTGTCTCTATTCTATAGCGACTTTGGGCTTTTATTTATTTTTTAAAGATGTAAGATAATAAACAAAACTGCATTTAGAACAAAAGAAAATCTTAATTTAACAATATATTTAGGTTAGATATCTAAAAAATTCTTGGAGGGAGGATTGAGGTATATGGATTATTTAGATTCAGAGGTAGGGAAATTAAGAGAAGTAATGATGCATGTTCCTGGGAAAGAGCTGGAACTCGTAAATGATAAAAATTATAATAAATATCTTTTTTCTGCTCCAAATATAGATAAAGAAGAATTCAAAAAGGAAATAATTGATCTTATAGATCTATATAAAAAAGAAGGAGTTAAGGTTAACCTTGTTCAAGGGTTAGAGGATAAACCAAATGCTGTATATTCTAGAGATTCTTTTCTGATGACGCCAAAAGGTGCTATAATTTCAAATTTTAAATATGATGTTAGAAAAGGAGAAGAATTAGAATATGAAAAGGCATTAAGAGAATTAAACTATAATATAATAAAGAAAATGCAAGGTGTTGAAATTTTTGAGGGTGGGAACGCACTAATATTAAACAGCGAAACTGCCTTAGTTGGTATAGGGGAAAGAAATAATAAAAATGGAGTTGAGGCTTTCGTTTCTTTAATGCAATCAATGGGTTTTAAAAATATATTAGAAATTCAAACACCAATGAGCAAGATACACATAGACGAGTATGTATCTCAAGTAAATGAGGATACAATTATTACTATTAGGCAGCTTTTTCCATGGGATATAGCAGATCAACTAAGAAAGCTAGGATTTAATATAATAACTGTAGAATATGGGGATGTATCTAGTGATTTAAAGGCTAGATTATGCCTTAATTCAGTTGCATTGGCGCCAAATAAAATTGTAATTGGAGAAGGATGCAATACTGTAAGAAAAATACTAGAAGATAATGCGGTTGATGTAATTTTAAATAAAATTGATGAGGTAGTGAAGGGTGGGGGAGGGATTCACTGCGTAACAGGCCAATTAAAGAGGGATAGTATAAAAATAGGTTAATGATAATTGTTCAAATTTTTAAATTAATTTTTAAATTAATATTATTATTAATTTGTATTCATTAATGTATTTTATTTTTAGTTATAGATTATAATTTGGTTGTGCTTGGTGAGTGATTATGGGAAGAATAACTGGTGGTGAAGTTATAAAGCGCTTGTTGGTTAATGAAGGTATTGATTACGTTTTTGGAGTTCCTGGAGATCAGTTATATCCATTATTAGATGCTTTTTATGGCAAAAAAATAAAATTCATTACTTTTCATCATGAAGCTGCTGCAGCCCATGCAGCTGATGGATATGCAAGAATAACAGGAAAGCCTGGAGTTGTTATAGCAACTGTTGGTCCTGGCGCAGCAAATTTGATAGGAGGAGTTTATCCTGCTTTTGCTGAAGGTATACCAATGGTTATAATAACAGCTCAAAATCAATCATGGAAATCATATCCAGATCATGGATCGATGCAAGCATTAGATCAAATTAATTTGTTAAAGCCTGTAACAAAATGGAACGCCTATGTTAGCCAGTGGAATAGAATACCTGAATTATTTTACTGGGCTTTTAGGAAAGCTCTAACTGGTAGACCAGGACCTGTTCATCTAGATGTTGCAGTAGATGTTTTATATCAAACAGGAGATGAAAACAATGTAACGATATTAAAACCAGAAAATTATAGACCATTAAGTGGTCCTTCAGGAAATCCGAATTTAATAGATGAAGCAGCGAGGCTTTTAACAAAAGCAAAAATGCCTTTAATTCATTTAGGTGGTGGGATTTTAAGATCTAATGCAACAGAAGAAGCTCAAATGCTTGCTGATTATCTGAAAGCCATTGTTACTACATCAATTGGAGGTAGAGGTAGTATACCAGAAGATTATCCATCGATTCTTCTTCCATCATTACCAGGTGCTTTAGAAGCTCAATCAGAGGCTGACGTAATTTTAATTGCCGGTTCAAGATTAGGAGATCTGGACTATTGGGGAAAACAACCAGCTTGGGGTGATTTTAAAGATCAAAAGACAATTCATATAGATATTACTGGAGAAGACATAGGATTAAATAGACCTGTAGAAGTAGGTATAGTTGGAGACTTAAAAATAGTTTTAAGTCAATTATTAGAAGCTGTTAAGAAATATAGTCCGCCTAGAAAAGACTATCCAGAAAAGCTTGAAAAATACAAAGAATCTGAAAGGGAATACCTAAAGTCGATGGAAGATTTATCTTATTCCAATTCTATTCCAATTCATCCCTTAAGAGTTGTCAGAGAAGCCAGAGAGTTTTTCCCAAAGGATTCAATAACCATAATAGATGGAGGAAATACAACAGTTTGGGCTTCATATTTAAACAGAATTTATATGCCTAGAACTTATTTAAGCACTGCTAGCGGAGATTCTGGTCATCTCGGATCAGGAATTTCATTTTCGATAGCAGCAAAGCTAACAAACCCGGATAAATATGTTTATGCAATAACAGGAGATGGTGCCTTTGGATTTCATGTAGCCGAGTTAGAAACAGCTTGCAGAGAGAATTTGCAAATTACTATTTTGGTTTTAAATGATAGCTCATGGGGAATGATCAAAGCTGGCCAAACCCTATATTACAGTAAAAGGCATGTGGGAGTTGATTTCTCCGAAATAAGATATGATTTGATAGCTGAAGCCATGGGATGCCATGGAGAATATGTAACTAAACCAGAAGATATAAAACCTGCATTAAGAAGGTCTATAGATTCTAAGAAGACATCAGTAATTAATGTTATTGTAGATAAAAATGCGATTCCTCCTCATTTCGAAATTTTAGCCGGTATTTGGTTAGAGGGTGTTGAAATGCCTTCTTAAGGTGAGATTATGGTATCGCTAGTATTTCCTAGAAAAATATTTTATGGGGGGAGTTCATTAGAGGAACTTTTAAATATCTCCTCCATGTTTGATTTAAAGAACTTTTTGATTATAACAGATAAAACAATTGAGAAGATAAATGCATTTAAAAATATTCATGAGGGATTAATAAAGAGTAATATAAAAACATATGTCTATTCCGATATTAGTCCTGAACCAAACATAGAAACTGTTGATAAAATAATTGATTTTATTAAGGGGAAAAATATTGATTTGATAGTAGCAATTGGAGGGGGTAGTGTAATTGATGTTTCTAAAATATTGAGGGTTAAATTAATAAGACCTGATATAAATAGTGAAGACATATCACCATTTATTTCTCTAAATATAGAAAATAAAAGACCGTTACTAATTGCGATACCAACAACTGCAGGAACAGGGAGCGATGCAAGCTTTGCATTTGTGTTAAAGATTAGAGAAAATGAAAATGAAATTAAATATGCATCAGGTAACTATGAACTTGTTCCATACGAAAGCATTTTGGATATTAATTTCATAAAGACTCTTCCTAAAAGGCAGCTTATTATAACTGCAATTGACGGTCTTGCAAACGATATAGAGGGTATAGTTTCTATCAATTCCAATCCTTTAACTGAAGGATTGGCAATTCAGTCCGCCAGAATGTTCTTTAAATATCTGCCAAAAGTTGTTGAAAATCAAACTGATGAAGAATCTCTTAACTATCTTCATCTTGCAGCAACACTCTCAGGAATAGCCTTTTCAAATTCTGGAGTTGGATTGGTTCATGCTATAGCTCATCCGCTCGGATCTCTGTTTAATATACCTCATGGCATGGTTGTTGCAGTAACTATGCCTTATGTAATGGATTTTAATTATAAAAATGAAAATGCAAGAAAAATGTATGATGAAATAAAAATTGCTTTAGAAAGACTTGATGGTTTTGATGTCAAAAATAGTTTAACAGATCACCTAATAGATTTATATAATAAAATTGGGCAGCCTTTAAGGCTTAGAGATATTGGAATTAAAGAGGCTGTTTATAAGAATAAGATTGATGAAATAGCAAATTTAGCCTTAAGGGATTCTGATTTAGCTTTTAATCCAGTAACACCAACAATAGATGAAATAAAAGAAATATTAAATAAAATATATTAATAAAAATTATTTTGACGCTTCTTGCGCAGATTTAACAAGCTCTACTGCAGCCGAAGGGAACCTCATTACTGTAGCCATTGATCCTTTTTCTAGTTTTAATTTCCCTTGTAAAATCGCGCTAACTGGGTTTAATTCATTATTTAATATTTTTATCCAATCATTAAAAGATGCAGATAATATGAAGTCTGCGGTTGATTTGCTTACGTCTTCATAAAATTCTACTTCTCTGCACGTGCCTTCATATAGATCTGCTTTAATTCCTATGCTTCCACTTGGATATTTTGAAATTAAGTTTTCTGGTAGTTGAGATACTTTAAACATCAATGGCCATTTCCAACCCTTTGCTGTATTTTTATAATTTTGGTTTTCATTTATTTTTTTACAAAAAATTTCTGCCCATTCTTTGCTAGGAAATTCTACATTTCCCACTTTTATCACCTATTTTATTATTAGTTTCTCTAGAATAAAAACCTAACTTATTTTGCCTTAAAGATTAGGCTAACGTAAATTTAGGTTTTTTAATTTTTTAATAATCGTGATATTCATGCAAAAAGCACCAATGGCACATGGATTAATATCTTCATTAATATTATCGTTGGTATTAGCTCTTGGATTATCATCTAAAATTTCCATAATATCATTAATAGTTATAATTAATGCAATTATTGATATTTACTATTTTAATTATTTAAGGTTAAGAATAAATAAAATGAAAGTAAAGAATATTACTTTGGTTGCAATACTATTAATACCATATATTATTTTAGTTAAATTAACATTATATTTGATTTTATCTGTATCTTTGTTAATTATTTATTTAACGTCTTCGTTAAGGAGAAAATATGTCTTATCTAACATTTCAGGTAGTAGCTTCTTGTCGTCTATGTCATTAGTTTGGTTATCAATGATATCTTATGTGAGAATCTATCAATTTCTTATAATATTATCATGGATTATGTTTACCTTAACTTTAGCTTCTATAGTTGAATATAAGCTACCTTTTAGGAAAATTGAGAAAGTTAAAACTATTGGTTATACATTATCTCTAGTTGTAATAGCTATTGCATTGACTTATTTAGTTTCTGGAAATTATTACTTGGTCACACTGTATTTATTTCCTTTGATCGCTTTATCTCTTTCTGGTAATAAAATTATTAATATTAAAGAAATAAAGAAAATTGGAAGAATAGGTATGTATTCATCTATATTGTTCGTTTTAATTAGTATATTGATGTATCATTTATTAATTTTATCAACACCTATTGCTCTCAATATCTTCTTCGTCCATAAGGCCTTGTTCTAAAAAGTAATTACTTAAGATTTTTTCTAATCCTCTTCTTAAAACGTCCTCAAGCGATGATGGTTTTACATTAAGCTTTTGGGCGACCTGAGTTAGCGTTGCTTTTCTATCCTTACAAAAATATCCCATTCTATATGCAGTTATAATTGCTTTAATTTGCTTTTCACTTAAATCAATATTTTCGTATGTCACTTTACTTAATATCTCAACTTTTAATCCATTATCTTTGATCTTTTTTATGGCATCATTTAGTTGGTCATTCTTGGCTAATACTGTATAAACTATGCTGTTATTGTTACTAGGTTCTGCTGACAATATTAATAGATTTACTAGAGACATAACTTTACAAGCACTGCAACTTTTTGTAATAGCTAATATGGTATTGCTATCGATTTGTGAAATGTTTCTGAGTCCCCTAATAGAATTTCTATCTATCGGGTTTTCAAATTTTATTATATGAATGCTCTCCTCATATCCGGGTCTAACTTTTAAATGTTTAAATTTAATTCCTCTTTCATAAATCTCATTAGTTACTTCGCAATCATCTCTGTAAATCTTTATTTGAGCCTTTACAAGCTTAACCAATTTAACCCCTACTAAAATTTTAATTGCTAAAATTTATTTTTTTATTTAGATTTCCTAAAAGGTTAGGATCTTACCTAAATATATTTAACCTTAATTATTAATTGGTGAACATAATGGAAAACGGAAGTACTAAAATTGTTTTAGTAGCAGTTATATTTGTGTTTGTATTTGCTTTTGCTTTATACGCGTATACGTTTAGAAATTTCCCCCCGGTGCCGAATGAGGTAATATCTCAAAACTGTACTGTACTTTTTACTAAACAACAAATAATTATGGGAAAATACTACTTCCAAAAGTATGGACTTATGGATTATGGCAGCATAGAAGGCATGGGATCATATTTTGGTATAGATTTTACTGGTTATACGTTAAGGTTATTTCAAGATTTATACAGCAAAGCATCTATATTTAGATCTAATATCACAAGGCAATATGCCTTCAAATTATAATTCAACCGAACTTAATGAGATTAAAAATTATTTAGATCCGATATATTATAAAAATAATAATACAATAGTTGTAAGCAATGATTTTGCCAACGCTTATAACTATGCAATTAATTATTATTCTATTTATTTAGGATCAAATTCATCTCAATATAGATTAAAACCCAATTTGATAACAAATAAGACTATAATAAAAGATTTGACCGCATATTTTACATGGTCAGCAATAATTTCAATTATGGGCTATACAAATGGTTTTCCATATACTATAGGATTAACTACGCCTAGCAATAACGCTTATTTTTCTACATTTGCAA
>PNIA01000019.1 GCA_002877855.1 Caldisphaera sp. | reverse complement strand
TAAAGCTGTTGAGCAGGGATTTGCTAGGAAAACAACAACATACAAAGAAGAACTCCAAAATGCAACAGAAATAATATTATTATCTAGGAAAAAATTAGAAACTATCTTGGAAAAGAATCTGATAAAGGATCCTCTATCAAAGTAAAAATATTAGGGCTTTAAAAAATATTAATACTGGGATTAATAATGTCTGTTCACATAAAAAGAAAAGGAATTTCAATAAGCTTAGAGGAATATTTAACTACAATTTTTAAAGAAGGCGGAGACAAAGGTTGGATAAAGTTTGGAAAAATAGCCAGTTATTTAGGGACAACGCAGGCTAGTGTTACAGAAGCAATGCAAAAACTTGCAAAGGACGGCTATCTGTACTATTTTCCATACAGAGGAGTAAGATTAACCGAAAAAGGTATAGAATTAGCATCATCAATTGTTAATAAAGAAAATGAAATAAGGGACTTTTTAATATCAATAGGAATTGATGAGAAAGAAGCCGAGGAACTAGCATGTATTCTAGAACATAAAATTAGTGATAGTGCTATTAAAAAGATTAGAGAATTCATTAATAATTGCGCGTCAAATAAAAATTATTAATTTTTAAATACAATATAGAAATAGGCGATATGAATATTGACTAAGAAAAGATTTGGCATAAGTATACCAGATAACTTATATGATTATCTGAACAAATTATCTGAACAACTAGAAATTAATAGAAGTGATCTAGTTGAGCAAGCAGTTAAAACTTTTATAAATGATTATAAGCATTATTTAATTCCACATACTTGCACTGGCATAATGATAGTTTCATGTAAAGATGAAAAAGCAGTGAAAGAAATTATTGATAAGTTTCAAGATATTGCCAAAACTTATATTCATACACACGAAAATAACACGTGTATCGAACTAATGTTTGTATCTGGCCCTTCAGAAAAAATAGCATTATTACAAAAGAGTCTGCAAAAAGATGGCAAGTGTAACCCAAGATATGTACCGATAATAGGATTAAACGAATCTAAATCTTCGGAATCTCGATAATAGACCACGCTCTATCTATAGCTTTCTCGAGCTTCTTTTGATGCTCTTCTAAGAACTTTTCTAAACGAGAGAACCCAAAAAATTTACATTCTCCACATAGCAATGAGCCAGACTTACACCTATTATAGATATTAACTAATTCGTTATCATCTTGTATTAAATGATATAAATATAAATCATATACTGGACACTTATCAGGTTCTCCTCCTAATTTTCTTTGTTCTTCGGCCGTATTTCTACCTCCTGTTAAAGATGACATAAATTTCTTTTTCGCAATGTCTATTGGATCTGTTAGAAATATTGTTACATCTGGTTTACTGCTACTCATTTTCCCTCCATCCAAACCTCTTATGAGCCTGTGATAAATAGATGCAGGAGGTTCTAATTCTATTTCACCCTTGAACCTTCCTGCTAAGTCCCTTGTCAATCTTAAATGAGGATCCTGATCAGCGCCTACTGGAACTACAACATGTTTGTATTCCCCATACTCTGGTAATTGTGGGTGCAATATATCAGCTGCTTGAGTCAACGCAGATATAATTTTACCTGGAGTTATTTCGCCATAAATAGCTTCGAGCTCATTATAAGAAATTTTTGATGCAAACAATTGTATTAATGAATGGTATGAACCCTTTCTGTTTGTTTGGAAGTAAAAATCAGTTTTGCTTGGATCTAAACCAAGTGCTATTAAGTTAGCAACATATTCTTCTATACCTATCTTTATTATATCTTTTCTTGATATATGCCTTACTGCATATGCCTCTGCATCGGCAAGCCCTACAAATATTTTAAAGCCCAGCTTTTGAAAATATATTAGTTCTAAACCAGTCATCATATGACCGAAATGGAATCTTCCACTCGGCATAAATCCAGTCATAGCAGCAGCTCTTTCTTTATTTTCAATAGCCTTTAATATTACATTATCAAAATCTCTATGACCAAATATTATCCCTCTTTTCATAAAGGGGCTTAATTCGATACCGTCACTTTTCATTCTATTAATTAATTCACCAAAAGGCTTAATTCCAAACACTTCATAAAGTCTGTTATAATCTTTTATTTCAGGTCTTCCCCATGGATCCAATTTAATTTCGTTTTCCTCTGGCATTCAATGCACCTACCTATAATATTAGTTTGAAAATTAAATATTTAGGTATTATTGATAAGGAAATAATTAAAAATTATAGCCTTTAGATACAACTGTTTTTTATGGTGAAAGTTTGGAAGAATTAGATGAAATCGACTTTGAGCTATATGATATAATTAAAGAGTACATGCCAATAACTTTATCAGAGCTTGCTAGAAACTTAGGCCATAGCAAGAGTATGATATATAGAAGAGTTAAAAAGTTAGAAAATTCAGGTCTCATAAAGGTATCTTATCAGGGGGGCGTTTCTATAATAACTGCTAATCAAAAAAATGATTCTATAATAACTATAGGAATTCTTAGAGCTAGCGAATATCCATATATAATAAAATTTGCTAAAAAATTGGAAAATATTTTTAATCATGTTAAGATAGTTGTTTACGATGAAGCATATAAGGAAGCCTTAGACTTATCAATAGGAAAATTAAAGTTAGCTATGAACCCTGCAGTTTCCTTATTAGCTATACATAGGATAAGCAGGGGTCAAGTCCATATAATTGGAGGAGGTAGTGGTGGAGGTAGTGGAATAATTAACAATTTAAACGGTAAAAATGGCCATTCGACATCTATCATGTCATCAATGGAACTATGCGCTGATATGAACAAGCTAGAGATGCCTAGAGTATATGGCAATAGCGGTCAAGAGATTTTAAACAAGGTCTTAAAAGGTGAAGTTAGGCAGGGAGTTATTTGGGAACCTTTTTTATCAATAGCATCAAAAAACAATTTAAAAATAACTTCTTGCGAATTAGATACCTGTTGCCTCTTAGGAGCGCATTCATCCCTATACGATAAATATGATAAAATATCAAAAGCTTTTTCAGATGCCATATCTAGCGATATCTCAGATTTGGAAGGTTATGCAAACATAATTAATATGCCGTTAGATGTAATAAAATTATCAGTAAAGAGCTATAGTTTCTTTGAAGAGCCAGATAAGAATTATTTGAAAAGTATAATTAGCAATTTAAGAAATACAATATTGCCTAGCGATATCATAGAAAGATCAGTTATTATCTAGATCTTTTAAAGCTAATCTAAGTTCTGCTAGTAAATTTGGCAGAGGAGTCATTAATGCTGTTAGATGAGGTCCTTTTATATAACTTAAAACTTTTTTCCATTCCTCTTTAGGCCTTGATTCTACATAAGATTTTAACGTCTCTTTTACAAGCCTAGGATTTGCTTGAAATGTTCTTGCGTATGCAAAAAATACTGCTAAATCCCATGCTGCTTTTTTGTGAGTATAATTACTTACTTGCTCAGCATCTATAAGGGCCATATTATCATTATCTATCATGACAAAATTTCCTGGATTAGGATCCCCTAAAGTCCTATTATGATTATGTATTAATGCTAAGCTCTTTCCCATATTATACCAAGCATAGGGATTCTTGCTCTTTAATACGACCTCTCCATCTAGGAATTCTCTAACCATCTTATACTCATATTTCTCTGAACATAAACTTAAAATTTTTGGGGTATTAATTATTTTCCTTAAATCTAATAGAGATTTATATTCATTAACTAACCTTGATAATGGAGTCTCTTTAAACGGAAATATGGATGCTGAAACAGCTCCTGCCATGAACCACTTTAATGTGCCATAGATATACTCTTTTATTACTATTTTCATCTCATCATTTTCACAAATCTGGCTTGAAGATAATATTCCAGGCCTCTTACATCTATAATCTTTACCTAAAATTTTTTTAATGTAACCATCATAATCACTACAACTCTTAAATATTATACCTTCTGGAATAGAAATCACACTGTACGGATTTTTTATTAATTCTATTGGCTCACACGACTTTCCGGTATTAACATTAGTATTAGAATATAATGTTAAAAAACCGAGTATCACATTTTTTCCTATATTACCCATTATTTTATTTGCTCCAATAGTTAGCATGTTAAAATTTAAATTTATATTACCATTATCAATACTTCCTATGTTTTTTATGTAAGCTTCGTAATCGTCCCTTAAACCTTTAAGGCCTACTTTATTAATGACTTCATTATATATGCACGAATAAACATCTTTAAGATCAGACATTTTAGACAAAGGTATAAACTCTATAGGTATCTTAAAATAGTTTGCAAGTTTTCCATATCTTTGCATAAATTCATAAGCTTGTTCTATGGTTACTCTTATCTTATAATATTCGATTAAATCTTTAAAATTTTCATCATACTCAACTGGAGGAACTAATAGACCAGAAACTATATCACCTAATGTACCTAATTTTACATCTGCGGACAGAACCATATCACCCACTATTAATTTGTTATTTTCTTCAAATGATGGCAATTTAAAGCCATTAACAACTTTTATTGTATAATTAATACCTCTAATTTCACCTTCCATTATTAAAGCCCCTTTTCCATAAAACTTTTCCATCTTTTTTTCTTATCTCTACAATTCTATGTATAGGTATAACGGTTTCATTATCGCTTAATGTTATGGCCCAATTACTAACTGCTATAATATCATTTGTAGATAATTGCAAAAGCCTATTGCCATGCTCAGGTGTCCTATCAATATATATAATTATGTACTCTTCCCTTTTGTCAAATGAGTTTATAGCTTTACCAATAATATTTTTTATCGTACTTCTCTTTTTAGACATGCCGCACCATTATTTAATTATATAACTAGATTAATATATTTGTTATAGGACTCTAACATGGTGATAAAATTGACGTGTGTATTTTGTGAAATATCAAGAAAAGAAAAACCGGCTCACATAATTTATGAAGATAAAGATATAATGGTCATACTTGATATAAATCCAATTTCTAAGGGTCATTTATTAGTAATCCCTAAAGAACATCATGAGGCAATTCAAGACACTCCAGTAAAAACTCTAGTTAAAACATGGGTAATAGCGTCAGCTTTTGCAAAAATCTATAGAGATAAATTAAAAGCTCCTGGAGTTAATGTTATAACTAACAGCGGTTCTCCAGCTGGGCAAGTTGTTTTCCATTTTCACGTTCACGTAATACCAAGGTGGGAACAAGATGGTTTTAAGAAAGGAGGAAGACATGTTTTAAGTGAAGAAGAAGCCAGTGAAATAACTAGTATGCTTTCAGATTATTTAGATATAGTAAAATCTTACTTAAATGAAATTTCTATATAATACTCCTAAAATCTCTAAGCTTTATAACACGCAACCTATATATCCCATTAGAATCATTCATTATTGTTACTAAAGCATTTCCGCTATTTTTAATTAGCTTATAAGAATTATATGCACAAACTTCATTATCCATTATGAATTCCACTTCTTCTCCTTGGCTCATTTTTCCAAACTCCCTGTAAGCTAAAAACATAGGCTCGGGACAATCTAAATTAGTCAAATCTACTCTCCTCAATACTATCACCTCAAAGCTTCCTAAAATCATTAAAATAACAATTATCTAATTTTTCTGTTTTTATATTATCTACCTCGAAATAGCTATTTTTTATTATTTCCAATAGTTTATTTATGGATTCGTTATTTCCATTAGCAATTATTTCAACACTTCCATCAGAAAGATTTTTAGCGTAGCCTTTTATGTTAAGCTTTTTTGCATTAGACCAAATAAAATGCCTAAATCCTACTCCTTGGACATGCCCATTAACAAGAATCTTTAAACATATATCCATTAAATCACCTCAATATAAATTAAACTTGCTCAAAACTTCTTGATCTAATATATACTTTGTTATATTTTTTGGAGCGTCAACTTCTTTCTTTCCTTTTTCAACAATTTCTCCTATTACATAAGGATCGTAACCCTTATATTTTAGGTCTTTAATAACATCTTCGTAAATTTCTTCTGGAGATATTATAATAAATCCACCATTAGTGCCTGCTGTAGCATTTGGCATCAAGAAATTTTCTGTTGCAAATTCTGATATTTCAGGGAAAAGCAATGGAAAGTCATATAACTTTATATGAGTATTTGTTAAATTCGCCTGTTCCCAAACAACCAATATTCCTGGTCCAGTAACATCTGTTGCTGAAACTATGTGTTTTTCTTTAGAAAAGTCTTCATTCAAATCTGGTAAATATTTTGCTATAACTTCTCCCATGGCTTTATTCGGTGATGAGATTATATTGACAGCTTTTTCTTTAATTTTTTCCAACGTATCTAAGTCTATTCCTTTCTTTTCAAGTTCATCTATAATGCTCTCATCAATAGCTGTTGATAAATATGTTGTTATTGGAGATAATTCGCCTAAAGGCCTAGTAATTATTATTTTCATACCATTATCTGCTTTATCATGAAACATTGGCGGTTTCTTGTCACTAGATGCAATTACTGTTGCCCCTAATAAAAGCCTTCCCTTTTTAGGTTGTTCTATATCTAATAGTTTAGCACCTATTTCGTTAGCAAATCTTTTTGAGTTTTTGTATAGTTCTTCTCTTAGTTCTTCTGTTGGGCCATTTAATACAGGAGCTATCTTAAGATCTTTATAAGCACCGACTACAAACAAGTCATTTAGTGAGTTTGATATAGATCCTGAGACTTGTCTATAGTCCGATGGAAGACTAGTTGGATCTATAATGTGCATAGTATCATTATTAGCAGCTATGAGCTCCTCCCCTTTGTTATATGATATTAAATCAGCCAACATAAATTCATCTTCTCTAAATGGCGTTACTATAGAATGTCCTTTTCCTACATTAATTACGGGTGCGCATTCACAAAGGCTCTCATATGCAGGCATGACTTTTTTAATAAACTTATCTGCCTCATTTGCTGCTAGCTGATAAACCTGTACTAAAATAATAGCTCTGATTTCGCTTTCATTTTTATAATTTAAATTAACTTTTTCTCCTAAAGGTAATATTTTTCTATTAATTTCTATAGAATCAGAATCTGCATAAAATATATCGGCATCTTCTCTTTCTGCAATTCTTAAATTCTTTGATTGAAGATACAGCCTAATTTTTTCCATGGCTGGATAAACTATTCTTAATAAATCAACCTTAACAGCGCATCCTGTTGCAAGAGATAACGGATCTGCTCCCAAATTCCTATAATATGAAAGTCTGTGTCTAATATTATTAAGCAACTCAACCTTTTTTTCCTTCATATCTATCCCTTATTCTACATATCTACGGACAGTTTTTAAATATTTCCTATATAGAGAATACTTTAGATTATATAAAAATTCCTACATAATAATCAGTTCCATTAAAATAATAAACCAAATTTTAAAATCCAAATTTATATGTAGAAATCGGGGGAAAATTTGGTAAAAATCAAAGAAATCGACTCGATAAAATCTGATAAACTAGATATGAAAACAATTATAAATAAAATAAAGGAAATCTTAAACAGTGGTTATCAAGAAGAGGCCATAGTTGTTAAAGATAATAATGTAATTAAAAAACATGAAATATATTGGGCATTAAAATACTTAGGTACGAAATTTATTGCAGTATCTAATGAGGAAGAAAACGTAAAGGTATCATTAGATTTCTTAGGTTTTTACGATGAAGTTTCTGACCCAGGTATCAGGGTTTATAATAACACTATAGAACTAATAGAAAGGGATAGACCAACTCCATTAGTAAAGTTAAATGGTATAATAAATGACAAGAAAATAGGTATATGGGCAAAATTAGAATGGTATAATCCTTTTAGCCTTAGTATAAAAGATAGAACAGCATGGTATATAATTTATAATAATCTAGATAAATTAAGTGATAAAGAAAAAATTTTTGAAGCTACGTCAGCAAATACTGGAATAGCTATTGCTGCTATATCATCTATATTAGGCAAAAAAACAAGGGTTTTCATGCCAGAAACTTCTCCGGATTATGCAAGTAAACTATTAAAAATTTATGGATCTGATGTAGTTAGAGAAGGCAATACTACTAATGAGTTAATAGAAAAAGTTAAAATATATGCTGAAAAAGAAAATGCTTTTGTTCCAAATCAATTTTCTAATATTTTCAATTTATTAGTTCATTTAAGATATACGGCAAAAGAAATAGACTATCAAACAATATATGGAAAACTTAAGCTTAATGGAATTTTTGCATCTATGGGAACCGGAGGTCATATAGCCGGATTAATCTTTTATTTCCATAACAAAAACAAAGCAGTAAAAATATTTGGAATTCAACCTGAAGAAAATGGCACAATTCCTGGAATAAAAAAGCAAGACTTTAAAAATTGGTGGAATATAAATGATTCCCCAGATGACATTTATTCTGTTAGTCTAGAAGAATCTATAGATGTTTTAATCACAACAGCAAGGACTAATGGAATCTTACCAGGCATTAGCGGTGGAGCAGTTTTAGCCGGATTAAAAAAGGCTTATAATAATGGAGATCTTGACGAAGGAGATTATGTTTGCATAATACCTGATAACGGTATTAAATATCTTGATGAAATATACAATGAAAGGGTATTATAATCAATTATATTTTATTAATCATTATTGTAATTTATATAAGATTGAAATATTATAAAAATTAAATCGTAAAAAGTAAAATTAAATATGGGTAAAAACATGTACAAAAAAAGTAATGAGTTTCTAAAAAGCGCATCAAAGGCTATTGAAATATTAAAAAAGAAAAGTATTTTCGAGAAAAATGTTAGCAACTATCCAATAGCTGTTATAGGTGATATACACGGTTATATGAAAAGCATAAATAATTTTAAGAAGATTATCGAGCAAACATCTCCTAATAAGATAATATTTCTAGGTGATTATGTAGATAGAGGCTATGAGGGTGTTGAAGTATTAAATGAAATATTTAATTTATTAATCAATTACGAAGATAAGGTTATCTTAATAAGAGGTAACCACGAAGATCTAAACATGAATCAAGAATACGGTTTTTTTGAAGAACTTGTATCAAAAATTGGTAAGGAGGGAATAAAATTGATTGAATTGTTTTATTCTAATTTACCAATATCCGCGTCGTTAAACAATATATTCTTTGTACATGGAGGGATACCCTTTATTAAGATAAATAACGAACATATTCCATTAAAATTAGATGAACTGTATCAACTAAACAAAATTAAAGGAAACAAGGAATATTTAGAATTCGAAAACAATATATTGTTTCAGATGGCATGGAACGATCCTGATGGATATATCGATTGGTTTGAACCAAATTACATGAGAGGTGATGGAGTGTTCTATTATGGGAAAAAAGCATGGAATGAATTCATGGATGCTAATGGTATAAACTTTATGGTTAGAGGACATGAAATAGTTGATGGTATCCATATATGGAATAATGATGGAACTTTTATAAATAAAATTAAAAATCATCAGAAAATTTATATAGATCAACTGTATAAGAGCGTAATAACAGTATTTTCAAGTAGATACCATATAGGCAGAGCTGGTTCCGTAATAATATACAGAGATGAAATAGAGTTTGTTGAAATATGATCTAGATCTTATATAATTCTCCTTTCCATTTAACCCCTTTATATTTAACATTAATTATGCTTATAACTAGAAAGTAAGCTGGAATAAAGTAAAAAATACTAAAAGGTAGTTTAATTCTATTTGTTAGTCCACCCAGGTAATAAAATACGTTCTCAACAAAATATGCTGAAAAAAATAAAAGAGATAATAAATATCTTTTTAATATTAGTAATGGTATCCATGCTAATGGTAGATAAAATAATAATATTAATGCAAGGACTAATAAATAAACATAAAATGTAGAACTCAAATTTTTCTCATAATCATAAAATATCCTTGAAAGCAAATTTTTTATATCATTGGAATTATTCCATGATTTAGTTTTTATAAAGTTCCTTGCATCGACAGGTATAATATTTACTCCCATTTGCTTTGCTCTAGTTGCTAAATTTTTATCCTCAACTAATTCATTTTTTACAGAAGCATGACCACCTATTTCATAATACGTATAAGGTGATATAGACCAACAACAACCGAACATTAGTCCATAATTTTCTTTCTTATTAACAGTTTTATCATACCCAAAATATCCATGAAGAATAGATGACAAAAATGATTGAGATACCTTAGATACAAAATTATCACATTCAAAATAAGGTAAATAAGCGTATATTTGACCCTCTTTAATATTTGATGTTATATCTATAATTCGTTGCATATCTCCTTTTACATCAGCATCTAAAAATAAAACAGCATTTTTAAAACCAACGTATTTCATTCCTTCATACAATGCAAACGATTTTGGAATCCAGTCTTTATTAACGTTTTTAATGTTTATTAGTTGTATTCTTTTATCTATCTTCATGTATTCTTTTACTATTTTTTCAGTATTATCAGTACTCCTATCATTTATAATTATGATTTTGCTTAATTTGTCATCGACTATTATTAAGTTTTTAAGCAATTCAACAATATTTTTCTCTTCGTTTCTTGCAGGTATTATAACTGTAACTTTTTTATTTCCGGACCATTTTATTGCTTTAAATGAATTCATACTTTTAATTAAAGATCTTATACCATAAATTGTTATTATAATTATTCCAAACGATATTATTATCAGTAAGGCATCTATTAATATCATTTTTCCTCAGCAAATTAAATATTTAATGCGCTATTAAAGCATATAGTATGTATAATAAAATAATTTCTTCGATTCAATGAAATATTGTATTAACTTAATACATTAAAAGATTATTAAATAGGCGCTATACTATTTAATTGGTAGATAGGATATGACTAAAGAGCAAAAAATAAAAGAACATAAATACAAAGTTACAATTCAGTGGTTTAAAAGGGATATGATAGATTTAAATGATGTTTCATTTCAAGTGTATAAGCTAACTAGCAAGGAAGAGAACGAGGGTAAGGGAGATCCTTTAAATGCTTTATATAATTTAGCTGAAGAAGAAAAAAATAAAAGAAATAAAGGAGACTTTTTTATAATAACGATTGAATCAATCGAAACAAAATATGTTATTGCAGATGGTATAAAGGATAGAAGTACGAGACTTCTTTATAATATACCAACCAAGTTAAACAAAGTAGGCTTAGTAAGCAAAGATAAATTAAAATTAGGACCAGAAGGTTATTTTATACTAAAAAATAATGATATAAAATGGATAGATATCAACGAAGAGTTATATGTTTATGATGGCCCATTGAAGTCTAATGAAGATGTTGAACTGATAATTTTTGATACAGATAAGGATAGAAGAGTTATAAAAACTCAACATCTTTCGACGATGAAGCTATCCTTTCAGATTCCTCAACAACAGAATCAATCAGATCTTGATAATGAGAACGCATTAAATGAAGATAATAACCTTTCTTAGTAAAAGGACCTTTATTACAAAAGTAGCAAAAAAGAACTCCATCTTTAGTTGTATGCAAATTGGAACCTACTTTTTTAATTGCTTCTATTACGTGAGATGCCAATATTGAGGTGTTAAAATCTTCAGCTTTTTCTAAATCACTTGCTATTCTAGCTACATTATCTGCTATTAAAGATTCAAATACTTTTTTTCTTGACAAAATCCATTCCCTTTTTTATTTATCATCAGCGCCTATTAAAATTTATCTAATATATTTATAAAACATTGAAACTATTTTTTAAATAATTCCTTATACAAATTTGAAGCAACTTTTCTTCCTTCTTTGCTTAAATCGTAATATATACCTTGAGGTTTATGTTTCATTTCCTTAGACTTAACTTTAAGCCAGGGCTTTATTGATGATGTTACCTTCATTTTTAATTCACCGTTATAAACAACTAGCAAACCCTCATCTTTTAATACTTTACAATATTTTTCTAATTCATCAGGATCATATTTTGATGTATACCCATAATTACCTAATAGCCTATGAGCCATTAACCAAGGTGTATCCGGGCCAAACTTATATATGTGCACTAAGATATATTTTTCTATGACACTAAGCTCTCTCATTTTTATCTATAAAATTTGTGTTTTATTGACTAAATAAAAATTTTGCTTTTTTGACCATAAATAATCAACATATCATATAATGAGCAAATATTTTAAGGCTATAAGATTTAATATAAAAAAGGTGAAGCATAAATGAAAGGTCTACTTATTGAAGGAAAAGAAATCGAAACAGAAAACAGGGTAAAAGTTAGATCTCCATCGAATCCAGACAATATTATCGATGAAGTAAGCTTTGCTGATAGAGAAATGACTAAAAGGGCAATAGATGTTGCTTTGGAAGGATTCCATAAAATTTCCAGTATTCCTCTGAAAGATAGGGCAAAAATAATTAAGAAAGCGTCGATTTTGATAGAGGAGAGAAAGGAAATTTTATCTAGATTACTTTCTTTAGAAAGTGGTAAACCTTTGAAAGATTCTAGAGTTGAAATGCTAAGAGCAATTCAATTATTTAGCATTGCAGCTGAGGAAGCTAGATTTATTCTAGAAGGAAAATACCATAGAGTTGATTCATATGAATACCCACCAGGTAATGAATACAGAATGGTTATAGAAACGAGAGAACCAATAGGCGTAGTAGCTGCAATTTTACCTTTCAATTTTCCTGCAAATTCATTCGCTCATAAAGTAGCCCCAAATATAATGGCTGGAAATTCCGTTATAGTTAAACCTTCTCCTTATACTCCTTTAACGGCTTTAGAACTAGGCAAAATTCTTTATGAATCAGGGCTTCCTTTTGAATCTTTAAGCGTTCTGCCAGGTGACGTTGATGTAGGAGATGAGCTAGTGACCAATAAAAAAGTGTCCGGAATCACATTTACTGGTTCAACAAATACAGGTATTAATATAGCCAGCAAAGCTGTTCAATCTGCAAAAAAACTTATGATTGAAATGGGAGGATCTGATCCAATAATAGTTTTAGATGATGCAAATTTGGATGCCGCTATTAATGTCTCAATTAAAGCTCGGTATGAATATGCTGGACAAAACTGCAATGCTGGCAAAAGGATTTTAGTCCATGAAAAAATTTATGAAAAATTCGTTAGCCAATTTATTGAGAAAGCTAGAAAACTAATAGTTGGAGACCCATTAGAAGAGAGCTCTGATTTAGGGCCATTGATATCAAAGGAAGCATTAGAAAAGATGGATAATTATGTTGAAGATGCTCTTAACAATGGCGGTAAAATAAAACTAGGTGGTAATAGATTAAATTTAAAGGGTTATTTCTACTCTCCAACTGTAATCAGCGAAGCAAAAACTAATATGAAACTATCGAAAGAAGAGGTTTTCGGACCAATAGCTCCTATATTTAAATTTAGCGATGATAATGAAGCATTAGAAATAGCGAATTCTTCTCCATTTGGACTTCAAGCATCAATTTTTACAAATGATTTAAAAAGAGGTTTACGTTTAGCCAAAGAATTAAAAGTTGGAGGAGTCATGATTAATGATTCTCCAAGGCTAAGATGGGATGCTTTGCCTTTTGGAGGAGTAAAGTTAAGTGGTATTGGGACAAGAGAAGGAGTAAGATCTACAATAGAAGGCCTAACAGAAATTAAATTAATTTCAATAAATATTTCATAAGCGACTAATAGCATATTAATTTTAAAAAAATTATATTCTTCTTTTAATACTCCATTTTAATACATTAAATATAGTAGATATTTTCATGTAACTCTTTGTGGGTGCACATTTACCTTTTCTTATAGCGTCTAATATACTATACAAATCACATTCATTACTTTCTATCTTTGTTGGAGAAGTGCCTAATTCTTGCAATACATGTGCATCACTGCCACTAGTTTGCGGCTTAAAATATTTTTCTGCCAATTTCGTGGCTGGTTTATTTAGAAAAGGAATTCCTCTAGGATTCCATACCTCAATAGCATCAAAATCCTTGGGATTATTCTTTAAATATCTTCCAACGCTTTTTCTACCTATATGAAACGGATGAGCAGCTATAGTTATACAATTATTCGATATAGCCCATTCATGAAGTTCATTTGGAATTTTTGGAGGTTCTTCATATGGAATCCTTTCGCATAAAACCAATACATCTCCTCTTATAGTTCTTACCTCATTAGCTGGAATTACAGTTATGTTTAGATCTAGTTTTTTAGCTGATTCTATAGCTATTGCTGATCCTCTGAATGTATTATGGTCAGAAACCGCTATTGCAGAGAGACCCAAATATACTGCCCTTAAAACTATTTCTTCTGGAGTTGGTTTTCCATCACTTACTGTACTATGTGAATGAAGTTCAGCCAAGCATTGCATTTTCTGCCCCACAATATGTTACGCTAATAAAACTTATTTTATCTTTAATAAATATGAACAAAGTTAAACAGTCAATACTAATATTTAATTAAGTTTATTTACTTTAATTAGAATTATATTATTTGTGATGTAAAGCAATTACTGAGCAAAAGCTATGAAGAAGGACACGATTGCTGAAAACAATATAAAGCAATAAATTAATAATACTGATTTTTTATAAAAATTGAAATCTTATTATTTAATAAAATAAACTCAAGACTAATCAAAGGAATTTTGTTTTATAATAATTACTTTTTAATATTTTAGAATCAATTTAATAATAACAAATTAACTAAAAAATGCAAATATATTAATTTTAATTTAATTTAATGAAATATTTAGAATTAATAATGCCCACCATAATTAATTATTAACAGAAAAGTATAATATTATATATTAGTTAATTTATATATGTATTTAAATGGTGAAACAAATGGCAATTAATCCACCCGTATTGGATATGCAACCCAATATCTATCTTATAGAAGGAGAAAGCGCATTTAGTTATCTTCCTATAATAAGGAAACTACAAAATCAAGGGAAAAAAGTTATAAGTTTTGGTATTGGACAGCCTGACTTTCCAACACCAGACCATATCAAATCTGCCGCAAAAGCGGCTCTAGATGATAATTTTACAGGATATACTGAAACACAAGGTATTCCTGAACTAAGAGAGGCAATTGCTAATTATTTGAACACAAGGTATCAATCAGATGTAAAAAGCGATGAAGTTATTGTAACTCCTGGAACAAAAACGGCAATATTTATGGCTGCTTCATCATATATAAGGCCAAATGACGAGGCAATAATTATTGAACCCAGCTATTATGCATATGCCCAAGTAGTAAAACTATTTGGTGGCATACCTAAATTTGTATCACTTGATTTTAATCCACAAAAAGGATTTAGTTTAAATGTTGAAAAGATTGAATCTCAAATAACTAATAGGACGAGAATGATATTTATAAATAATCCACATAATCCTACAGGTGCTGTATTTTCTAGAAAACAACTTGACCAATTAGTTGAGTTGACTAAAAAGAAAAACATAATAATCGTTGCAGATGAAATATATGATAATTTTGTATACAGTGGAAACTTTAAGAGCCTAATAGAATATCCTGATTGGAGAGATAATCTAATATATATAAATGGATTTTCAAAAACTTTCTCCATGACAGGTTGGAGACTTGGCTATATTGTTGCACGCAGAGAAACAATACCTAGATTTAATGATTTAGCTGTATCATTATATAGCTGTGCTACGTCATTTGTACAAAAAGCAGGCGTTATTGCTTTAAAAGGTGATTGGGATCCTGTCAAAAATATGGTTAATGAGTTTAATAGAAGAGCTAAAGTCTTATATGATATTTTGAAAAAAGCACCAGGTTTTGAACCATACATGCCTGAAGGGGCATTTTACATGTTTCCAAGAATATCTTCCATATTAAATAGGACTAATCTTACTGTAAAGTTATTTGTAAATGATCTACTAGAAAAAACTGGAGTATTAGTTTTACCTGGGGATACATTCCCTGATAAAGCAGGTAGGGAGTTTGTAAGGTTCAGCTATGCTACAGACATGGAGTCAATAAAAGAAGGTGCGCAAAGAATAGTAGAATATTCTGAAAAAATATTTAATAGCTAATAAATAAGCTAACCCGCCTGATAGGAGGGTTTACGGTGACATAAATGAATATCGGTATAATAACTGATTTTGGGAATAATTTTTATGTTGGCATAATGAAAGGTATAATGAAGAAATTAAATAATGATGTAGAAATAATAGATATAGATAACAATGTTCCTAAGTTTTCTATATTATCTGGGTCATATATATTATTTAACTCATATAAATGGATGCCTAAAAATTCTATAATACTTTCAGTAGTAGATCCTGGAGTTGGAACCAAGAGAAAAGGTTTAATAGTAAAAACGAAAAATTACTATTTTGTTGGACCTGATAATGGTTTATTGTATGAAAGTGCTATAGAAGATGGAATTGCTTCAATTTATGAAATAATACCAGAAAAACTTAATGAATATTTAAAAAATAAGTATAATTTTAGTGTTTCTATATCTCAAACTTTTCATGGAAGAGATATTTTTGCGCCAACTGCAGCCTTGTTATCTATAAATGAAAACTTAAGCTATTTTACTAAAATATTAAAAAATAATGAGATGATAGAGCTTAAGCTATTTGATATTAAAGAGGAAGATAACAGATTATATCTAAAAGTTATTTATATTGATGATTTTGGTAATATCGTTTTAAGTTCTAAGTTTGATAATTTAGATATTAAATTCAATAACACTAAAATAATTAAAGATGGTATCGAATTTAACATAAATGTAGGTAAAAAATTTGCTGACGTAGATGAAGGCCAACTACTTTTATACAAAAATAGCTTTGGATTCGCTGAGATCGCAGTGAATAAAGGTAATGCATCAAATCTACTCAATTCTAAAATTGGAAATACGTTATGTATTGTAAAAAATGATAAAAACTAAATATTAAGAATCATTCAGATATCCATGCATATATTATCAAATATTTCGACAATTTTTTTACATCCTTTTTTAAACCTTAAAGGGTCCAGATAATTTGGTTGTTCAATCTCTTCTTCTATAATTTTTACAAGAATTTCTGATAGACCTGCGGAGAGAGTTAAACCTGCACCATTTAATCCGCTTAATACATAATTATTATCATTAATTTTTCCGACAATAGGATATCCATCGCATGTTGTTAAACATGGTGCTGACCATGAATTTATAGGATACATGTTAAGGGCTTCTTTATACTTTTTCGACAATTTATTTAAAATATTATAGACTTCACTATTATCAGTTATAAAACCATCTTCAGGTTTATTCAGCAATACTCTTTTTCCATTACCAATTATTGCTCTATAAGAAGATTCTGGCACATAATAGAATTCCATTATATCGTCTTCAATTATCTTGTTTATTTGTTTTCCTTCAACGCTATGAGCTTGACATTTGTACTTTATCAAACCTTTTAATTGTATATTATTTTCTATCCAGGGACCATTTGTGTGGATAACTATATCATATTTTTTATTATGATCATAGTTACTAAGTATTCTTCCTCCTAAATCTACTATTTTTCTAGATAATTCATTAATCGCCTTACCAATATCTACGGTAGGTTGAGAAATGAGTAATCCTTTGCTACCTAATAAGAATCCATCAATCTCGTCACCATTTATAATTTCAACCTTAATTCCTTTTTCCTTTAAATACTTTGATATATTAAGAGCGCATTTATATTGTTCATCTCTTGGTATCCATATAGAATCATACCAATGCAATATATTATCTCCTAATGAATTATATAATTCCATTGATCTTAAAGATACATTTAATATTTTTTCAGGCAGCTGAAATGATAATATTCCTGCGGCTTTACTGGATGCGCCATAGCCAAGATAATTTGTCTCTATTAAATCTACATCATATCCTCTCTTTAATGTTTGTATTGCTGTCCAGAGTCCTGAAAATCCTCCGCCAATTATCTCAACTTTCTCCATTTTTACCCTTAAAGCATCTACTTTGTTTAGGTTAATTTATTTCTTTATGCTTTAATGGTAATTAGTTTGACTATTTTTTGCTAAATTTTCGTAAATTTTTATGGCTTGATTTAAAATTTCATATAAGAATTTTTCTTTAATATTTCCTTCAATGTAATGTTTAATTATTTTATCTTTATGCTTTATGATTATAACCATTGTTGGGGAAGCCTTAATATTAAAATACAAAAAGGCGCTTCTCGCACAGCTTGAATCACAATTTTCTGTAAACCAATTACACAGAGCAACATAAAAGTATATGTTATCTTTCTTAGAGAATTTTTCTTCAACAAAAGGATACCATACTAAATTAAAAAGCCTGCATGCAGGGCAAAAATTATTGCTGAAATATACAAAATTAACTCCATCAAAAAATAAATTTAAATTAACCTCTTCACAGGCTAGAGGAAGCCAATTAAGTGTAGAAGAATCAAAAAAATAAAGGCCATTTGATTTAAAGGATAAGTTTTTATTCATCACCATATTTATCACTAATATATCATCCATAAAATGGAGACCATTTCATCCATCCTGCAGTATGTTCAAATGACGCTGAAATTCCAATATATAATGCTAATATACCAGCCAATATCAATAATAATAAAGCTATATAGCTCCAATATTTTTTAGCTTTTGTTTGCAATATTGGGCTTAATAAACCATTAATCCCAATTAATAAATATAATGCTCCAGCTCCAGATGGAGAATTAGTTAAACCAAAATGAAGAATTACTAAACCATAAACAATAACTGGTATAGACAAGACAGAAATTCCTGCTAAAACTCCGAGCATTGGAACCTTATATGTATTTACTAAACCAAGAGCTAATAATGCTATCCCATAAAGGCTCCATGGATCCGTTAAAACTAAGTTATATGAAGAAGGCAAAGGCCACACAAAGGTTCCCCACAATCCTGTTGCTAGCACATAAATACCTAAAGCTAAGAACAAAAATCCAAAGCTTTTATTTATTTCCATTAATTTTTGCTGGTCATAATTTAATGAAAAGTTTAGCAGAACCCAATAAGCTATTAAGAAGAGACCCCCGCCTAACAACATTAATTCTATATCTAATATATCTACGAAGAGCATTTTTTCACCTATTAATTATTTACCATGTAGAGAATTAATATTTTCTATATGAAGAGATTAATATTTTTTATGTAGAGAATATTTAAATACATAGGTATTCATAAAATAATTAATTTATTAGGCTATTATTTGGAAATATAAAACTATTATTATATTGCTAGTAAACGGTTATGGTTTTTGTTTAATTTCTTTAATGTATTCTAATAAATAATTTAGAATGTCATTATTATAGACTGGTAATTGATCCTCGAGTAATGGTAAATCAATAGAAAACATGTAATTTGTTAATTGTATTATTTCCTGAGTTTTAATCATCCATGGTTTTCCATTAGATGTTAAAAGTTCTATAGCCTTTCTATACCTATTTCCATCAATAATCATAGCCTCACCTGGCGTCACAACTATAGCTAAATCAACAATACTGGATAACGATGTTGGTGATGCAACATTAGAATTAGACTCTATTACGACTATTTCATGTCTTCCTTCGAGATAACTTAAGCATTTGTCTATTTCTCCAGATGCCCCGCCACTAATAATATTTAAAATGTAATCATCGTCCACTTTAGCAATATTTCCTAATACCGATATTAAATCTAATAGTTCATATTCCATGTTTTTTGATATCCTATCCATAGCGTTCATATTTATTAGGTGTAAATTATGCACAGAGCTTATTGGGCATATCGTTAATCTTGATATAGCTAACCTCATGTTAGGCATATAAAGAGCATTATTAAAACTGCTTAGATTTCTTAGTTTTTCAGGTAGTATTGGTACCAATAGACCTCCGAAAGGATTTATAATGCTTATAGGTTCCTTTTCTCTGGAAAACTTATGAAGAATTAGAGAGTCGTTAGTTACAACCATTTTATATTTCTTAGATTCAGATAGAGCCTCTGGATGCTGCCATAATTCAGTTGCACCTAATGGTTTAAAACCTATCGCATCATATCCTTGGCTTGTCAAAGAATTTATCAAACTCGAAGCTAATACTGTTTTCCCTGAATTTTCTTCTAATAAACCTGAAACTAATATTTTCATTTTTATCCTTGTTCTATAACTAGTATTACAGGCTAAATTTCTTCATTTGAGATTAAGATATGAAAAGGATTAAAAATCTTTTTCATTATTATATAAATATGGCGATGAAGATAGTTGTGCCCGAATGAGGCTAAAAGCGATGATAATCTCTGGGGTATCGGAGCCTTTTCTTTACTAAATGAGATCACTTCAGAAAAAGGGGTATATTTAATAGTCTTTAAAATTATAAAAGGTTTTAATTGTATTATAAATAAAAAATTTTACATTTTCGATAAAGGATATCTATTATATATAGGTTCAGCAGGAAATGGATTAAGAAATAGATTAAAAAGGCATATAAATAAAAAGGGAAAACTAAGGTGGCATATAGACTATATATCCCATAGAAAGGAAACAGATGCCGTAATTTTGTTTTATAAAGAAGGAAATTTTGGCGTAAAATTTGAGGATAAACTAAGCGAATACTTTTACTCAACATTAAAAAATGTGGATTATTTAGGATCTACAGATTCATCAATGCCGCACCTTTATTACAGTAAAGAATCGAATATAATATTAGATATTATAGAAAAACTTGATGGAAAGATCATTTTCTTCTCAAAATTTTTTGATAAAAAATAACACTAAAATTATTTATAATATGTTATAAAATATATTATTATGTTCTGTAATTTTAATAATAGGGATATAAGTGAAAAAAATAAAATTAGTTGTTTTTGATGTAGATGGTGTTTTGACAAAAGAAAAAAGCAGTTGGGAATTTATTCATAAGTATTTTAATGTGGAAGATAAAGCGAAAATATATTTCAAAAAGTTTCAAAACGGAGAAATAAACTATCTAGAATGGATGAAATTAGATACTAGCCTTTGGATAGAAAAGAATAATGGAAAACTCAAGAGAGAAAAACTTATTGAAATACTTAATAAAATAGAAATTAGACCGGAAGCAAAAGAAGTTTCTTATTGCCTACACAAAAATAAAAAACTCATCGCTCTTATAAGCGGAGGTATAGATCTATTAGTTTCAAGAGTTAGTGAAATAGTAGGTGCAGATTACTGGTTTTCAAACGAATTAGAGTTTGACAAATATGGCTATTTAATCCCGGGTGGATATCCATTAGTCGGTACAAACAAAGAAAAACCATTAAAGATGATTTTTTTATCTGAGGGTATTAGCTCAGAAGAAACAATTTATGTAGGAGATTCTATATGGGATATATCAGCTATGAAAAATGTAGGATATCCGGTACAATTTGGAGATGATAACTCATTATCTAATGTGGCAAAGTATAAAATAAATAATTTAAAAGAAATATGTGATTTAATTTATAAAATAGAAAGATTATGATTGTTTGATGTAACCTATTATAACATCAGTGTATTCTGTTGTTGATATAGGTGTAACTCCAGGCATTTCTCTTGCAAGATCATATGTAACTTGTTTATTCTTTATGGCATTTCTTATAGCATTTTCTATTAACTCTTTAACTTCTCTCCATCCCATATAATCTCCTATTAATACTGCAGCGCTTAGTATTTCAGCTGTTGGATTTATGACGTTTTTACCTGCATATTTAGGAGCTGTACCATGGACAGGTTCGGCAACTGCTATTCCATCTCCCATATCCATACCTGCTGCCATTCCTATGCCTCCAACTAATGCATTAGCTTCATCACTTATGTAATCTCCATTCAGATTTGGTGCAACTATTATGTTATATTCTCCTGGTCTCGTTATTATTTGTTGTAACATATTGTCTGCTATTCTATCATTAACAACTATCTTATCTTCTGGAGTTTTACCTCCAAATTTTGTATTTATCTCATCTTCAGTTACAACATAGTCTCTAAATTCTTTTACAGCTACTTCATAGGCCCATTCTCTAAATGCGCCTTCAGTGTATTTCTGTATGTTACCTTTATGTTGTATAGTTACGCGTTTAATGTTATTTCTTAATGCCCATTCCATAGCTCTTCTCATTAATCTTTGCGTACCAAATTTTGATATGGGCTTTATACCAATTCCAGCATCGGGTCTTAATTCAATTTTTAACTCTCTTTTGAAGAAATCCCTTATCTTATTTGCCTCTTGAGAATCCCATGGGAATTCTATACCCATATATACGTCTTCTGTATTTTCTCTAAATATAACCCAATCAATCTTTTCTGGGTGGCAATGAGGTGCTGGTTGTCCATACCATTTGACTGGCCTTATATTTGCGTATAAATCTAATGCAATTCTTATAGAGACATTTAAACTTCTAAAACCACTGCCTACTGGAGTCGTTAAAGGACCCTTTAAATTAATCCTAGCTCTCTTAAATGCCTCTAGTGTAGCCTCTGGTAATAAATTACCACATTCTTTTTGAGCTTCTTCACCTGCAGCTACTTGCCACCAGGTGACTTTCCTTTTACCACCGTATGCTTTGTAAACAGCGGCATCTACAATCTTAATTGCACTATCAACTATTTCAGGTCCAATCCCATCTCCTTTAAAGAAAGCAACAACAGGATTATCAGGAACAATCAATTTTCCATTTTCATACTTAGCAAATTTGCCTTCTGGAGGTGGTTTTAATTCATCTGCTTTACACGGAATCTTCCCCATCCAACTCACCTTTTAAATTTGCATATGTATAGAGTATAAATTTATTAATTTTGACCAGATTAAAAACAATCTAATTGTCTTTGTTAACTTAAAGTGCTTTATTATAAAACTTTTAATGTAATTTAATAATAGAACATCATCTATTCATATAAAATAAAAAACTTTTTATTAGATCCATATTTATTTATCTATAATCTAATAACTATACATAATTGCTTTGAAATTATTTAAATATGGCTTTTTAACTATACCTTTTTCCGTTATAATACCCTCTATTAGCTCTGGAGGCGTTATATCAAAAGCAGGATTGAATGCGTGAGTTCCATCAACAGCTATAGTTAACTGGCCCATAATGTTTAGAACTTCGTTTGGTGATCTTTCCTCTATTACAATGTCATTCGGATTTTCCGTAGGCTGAACAGTACTAGTCGGAGCAGCTACATAGAAAGGCTTCTTGTGATAATTAGCTGCGAGTGCCAAGTTAAATGTACCTATTTTATTTGCAACATGCCCAGTTAAAGTAATTCTATCAGCACCAACTATTGCTAAATCAGCCATATTTTTACTAAATAATAAACCGGACGCCCCATCAACAATTAAAGTAGATGGTATTCCTTCTTTTTTCAATTCCCATATAGTTAATCTTGCTCCCTGAAGCAATGGTCTTGTCTCATCAGCGTATACGTGAATATTTTTACCTTCATAAAATGCGTATCTTATAACTCCCAAAGCTGTGCCAAAACCAGCAGTTGCCAATGCCCCGGTATTACAATGAGTAATTATTCTAAAATTGTTGTCTATTATTTTAGAGCCATGCTTACCCATTTCAATGTTATTCTTTATATCTTCAATATAAATTTTATGCGCTTCATTTAACGTTTCTTCTTTCATAAATTCCACATCATTCTTTTCTGAGCTCTTCAAAATTACATTCCATAATCTATTCAATGCCCAAAACAAATTGTATGCAGTTGGCCTTGTTGAAGCTAAAACATTATATGCTTCTTTTGCGTAATTTAATAAATCTTCAGGTTTATTAGCATTACTGTACTTTAGTGCTAAAGACATGCCATATGCGGCTGAAACACCAATAGCTGGAGCCCCTCTTATTTCCATTTCTTTTATTGCTTGGGCAACTCTTCTAAAATCCTTTGTATTTCTATATAGTTCCTTCCATGGTAAAAGTCTTGTATCTATCCATAAAAATTCGTTTTTATCAAAATCCCAATAAAGAGGTTTTATTTTTAGGTATTGCTCCAGTTTATCTAATTCCTTCCTTATATCCTCCATGCTTTCACCTTATATTTTATTTATGTATATTTGTACTTTTTAAACTATAATTATTAAATTGGAATTAATATATATGATTTATGAAAAAGAAAAGTATTTTAAAATTATTTTTAAACTAATAATGGGTGTATTAAGTGAGTCTTAAAGAAGAAATAATAAGATGGCTTAAAGAAGAAAATCTTGAAGTTTCGGAAATACCAATTCCAAAAGAAGCACCAATAGAATGGGCTATAAATGCCATGGTTACTGCGCCATTTAGAGTTTCTATATCAATACAAAGACCTAAAGGAAAAACTGAAAAATTAGCATGTACAATGGGTGTTAAAATAGCCGATCAGCATAAGGAAAAAATAATTAAACTATCTGAACAAGAAAAAGCTTCAATGATAGGAGAGCTCTTAAAGAGTTTATATTTCATGTGCCCAACATGTGTAATAATTATTCAACCAGATTTAATTAATCCAGATAACATAATAGTAACAAAAATCATATATAGCGATAAAATAAGCGCTAGTGAAATAACTGATTCTGTTAGACTACTTTCAAATTCATATGGTTTAATCGTTACTCATTTTACAGTTAAGTTGGGAGGATCTTTCAAACAAGGAGAGCAAACAATGATGCACATTTAAAAGAGTGATTGATTTGAATTTACTTAATCCTGCTGGAATCCTTGCAAAATCAAATTGTTTTTACATAGCAGCGCCTATAGTAGATGCACCTTGGAATGCAAATAAAAATGTTGAAAATGCTATTTCAGATATTATTGATGGCTTAAAATCTTGGGATATAAATAACTACAATTTAAATAAAATTGAAAAAATATTATGGTATGCAACTGTTTATGGAGGACTCGTTCTGGTTTACGCTTGCGATCCTATAGTCCCAATAAGCAGAGTGCATGTAGACGTAGGTCTATCATTTATTTCGGAAGAAAACGATAAACCTAAAGAATTAAACGATTTAGACCTAATTAAAGCCTGGGCAGAAATATTTGATGGAAACGAAATAGAAGGACTCAACATGTTGGCAGGAGGTATGGTATATCCAGAAAAATTCAGTTGGAGAACAGGAGGTAAATATAAAATAGCAGCAAGAGGAATAAAATATTGATTCCATAAATAACGCACTTTATAAGTTGTTTTCTAAGCAATATTTCCTTATTTTGGATATATTAATGTAGAAATTTTTCATGATTAAATTGGCTATATATTTTCCATAATCTGTTAAAACTATTTTGTCGTTCTCATATTTAATGGCTTTTATAAAAGCTAGTAATGACAATTCATTTCTCATATAATTTTCTATATCAATGCCAAATAATTCTTCAAAGATCTTTTTATTAAATTCTAGAGAATAAAACTTGTAAATAAACTCAAGATAAACTTGTTCTCTTAATGACAATTTTTTGCTTAGCACAATTGGCATGTTATTATTATATATCATTTTTTCATATTTATTAATATCAAATGAGTTAACATAATATTTTCCGTTTATATAACTCATAGCACCAGTACCAATGCCAGCAAAAAATGGATGATCTACTATGTATTCGTCAGTTATGGAATCGTGATTTTTTGTAAATGTCCATGCATTTGATTGTATAAAATCTGAATTTAAAAAGCTCTTTAATATATAATAATAAAATGGTCTTTCGTTCCTTTCATCTGGTTCTTTAAACAGCTCACTATTCCTTATAGATGGCATTATAGGATAAAAAGTAATTTGATTGGCTTTTGATTCTTTGGCCTTATTGATTTCATATCCTAAATCTTTAATTGTTTGATGAGGCAAATTAAACAATATATCAACATTTAATGTACTTATAGAAGAGGCGATTTCTATTTTATTCATAATTTCTTCATCGTCCAATTGAGGTCTTCCTATATATTTTTGAGTTGCTGATTGAAAAGATTCTATCCCTAAAGAGAGTCTTGTTATGCCAATATTTTTAAGCATATCTATTTTCTCTTCATTAATATCATATATAGAACCTTCAATCGATATATCTCTTATATTAAGGTATTGTTTAATATAATCTATTAAATCGCATACTTCATATGTTGTTAATGTTGGTGTTCCACCGCCAATATATATAGAATCAAAATTATAATTATTTTCAATATAATTTGTTATTTCCTTTTTTAAAGAAACAAAATAATCCTTTACTAAATTCTTTCTATATAACATGCTATGAAAAATGCAAAATGGACACAAAGAACTACAAAAAGGAACATGTATATACAAAGCTTTGCATTCTTTGCACTCTTCTGGTTTTTCTCTTAAATCGTTGTTTAGATGCCAATCATAATTACCAAAAATATATTTTAATATACGTTCTGTTATCAAATTTATCCCAAACCAATATATAAAAAACAAAACATATAAAGTTAACATTGAAAAGGAATATATATTTTGTTAACTTAATTAGTTCTTTATTCAACACAATGATAAATTTTAAAATTAATTTTAAAAAAATGTTGAATAGTAGCATTACTGCTTAAGGATTCTAGAACACTAAATAATAGTGGGGCACTAGTATGGAAAATACATTGAATTTTCAGCTCCTAGATGTAAGCTATGAGATAGTCAATAATACGCCAATTATTAATTTATGGGGAAGGGATCTAAATAATAAAAAAGTGTTGCTAATAGACACAACATTTAGGCCTTATTTCTATTTATTGCTTGACAAGGATTCTAATTCAGAGAAAATTAAACAAGAAATATTAAGCAGATCAAAGACAAAAAGTCCGATAATTAATATTGAAGAAGTAAATATGAGCTATATAGGTAGACCTGCAAAGGCTATCAAAGTAACAACAACCATACCTGAAAGTGTTAGAGAATATAGAGAAACTCTTTCAAGTATTGAAGGAGTTAAAGATGCCTTAGAGGCAGATATAAGGTTTTCGTTTAGATATACATTAGATAAAAATCTATATCCAATGAGGTGGTATAAAGTAAATGTAAAACCTTTGGAGAAAAAAACTAACTATAGAGTTGATGAGATGTATGAAATTAATGGGGAAATTACTGAAGATGAAAACAGAGTAAATGTCAATCCATTAGATGGATTAAAAATTATGGCGTTTGATATTGAAGTTTATAATCCGCAAAGAACTCCTGACCCTTCTAAAGATCCCATAATTTTAATAAGTATAAAATTTAATGATAATAATGATACAATATTATTAGAAGCAAAAGGTCATGATGATAGTGAAATCATACACAAATTCATAGAATTGATTAGAAAAGAAGATCCAGATATTATTATAGGTTATAATCAAAACAAATTTGATTGGCCATATTTAATAGAAAGGTCTAAATTATATAAAATAAAATTAGATGTTGGTAGAAAAGTTGATTCTGTACCAAACCCAAGCGTATTCGGTCATTATTCTATACAAGGAAGATTAAATGTTGATCTTTACGATTTCGCTGAAGAACTACAAGAAATCAAAGTGAAATCACTCGATGAGGTTGCAGACTACTTAGGTGTAAAACCCAAAGATAAAAGAGTTAACATAGATTGGTGGCTAATAGCACAGTATTGGGATGATATAGAAAAAAGAAATACATTAAAACAATATTCTATAGATGATGTAGAATCAACTCTAGGATTAGCATACAAATTCTTGCCATTTGGAGCACAATTAAGCATTATAAGCGGACTACCTATGGATCAAGTTGTTGCTGCAAGCGTAGCATTTAGACTCGAAGCAAGACTTATGAGAGAAGCAAAGAAAAAAAGCGAACTTATGCCAAATAGAATAGAAAGAAATATAGAATCATATACAGGAGCAGTAGTGTTAAAACCAGAACCTGGAATACATGAAAATGTAGCAGTGCTTGATTTCGCAAGTATGTATCCGAGCATTATGGTTAAATACAATGTTGGTCCTGACACTCTGTTAAAAGATGGAGATGCATGTAAAGTAAGAAATAAAGCTCCTGAAGTTAATCATGAATTTTGTGCTGATAATCCAGCTTTTATGAGACTAGTTTTAGAAAGATTTCTAAAATGGAGAAGTGAAATTAAGAAAGCCATGAAATTATATAAAGAAGGAAGTTCTGAATACAATTTATTAAATGAAAGACAAAAAGCTATCAAGGTATTAGCCAATGCTAGTTATGGCTACCTAGGATGGGGGGCTGCTAGATGGTATTGCAGGAGCTGTGCAGAAGCAATAACTGCATGGGGAAGGGATCTTATATCACAATCGATAAATTTTGCAAAATCAATAGGATTAAAAGTATATTATGGAGACACTGATAGCATATTTGTTGACAATAACAAAGAAAAAATAGAACAAGTAATAAACTGGATAACTAAAGTGTTGGAATTTGATATAAAGATAGACAAAATTTATAAAAGAGTCTTTTTCACCGAAGCTAAGAAAAGATATGCCGGATTATTAGAAGATGGTAAAATAGATATAGTTGGATTTGAGGCTGTAAGAGGGGATTGGAGCGAATTGGCAAAGGAAGTCCAATCAAATATTGCTGAACTAATATTAAAGACAGGAAATCCAAAAAAAGCGATAGAGTATGTTAAAGCAGTGATAGAAGATCTTAAAAATGGAAAAATAGTCCTTGATAAATTAATTATATGGAAAACTTTGACCAAAGAAATCGAACAATATGAAGCTGAGACCCCACATGCATATGCAGCAAAATTAATGGAAAAATATGGTTATAAGGTTACAGCTGGTAGTAAAATAGGGTTCGTAATAATAAAAGGCTCTGGATCTATTTCTAAAAAAGCTAGACCTTATTTTATGGTGAAGGAATCCGATATAGATACAAATTATTACATAGATAAACAAATAATACCTTCTGCATTAAGAATCCTAAGCTATTTCGGAATAACAGAAAAAGATTTGAAGGTTGGTTCAAAGCAACCTTCTCTCTTTGATTTTTTGGATTCAAGTTAAATCACTAAAGGTAGCAAACTTAACATCTCCTCTTTTGGATGATATTTTGCTACCCATCCTTGCTCCAATTAATAGAACTATTCCTTTATCTCCTGCTAAATCTAATATTCTTTGGGTGATAATTCCGTCAAATATTATTGCATAAGCAGAATTCGGTTGAGCTGTATCAAGCCATGTAAACAAATCTCTAACCTTTATCCTTGTTATTTCCTTCCAGTCTCTGTCATAAATTATTGCTTCTAAGGTACCTTTAATATTTTTGATGTTATCTATGACTTGCTTTGGAACTACTAATTGAGAAATAGATTCTGACTTTTGTTCTCCCTTTGCAATTTCTTGTAAAACTTGTTGATTAGAGACTTCCTGAGCAATTTCTTCTTTCTTTTCTTCTGCTTTTTCTTCTGTTGTTTGAACTTCTGGCAAAGTCTGTTCATGAGCAGCCTCTGCTTCTTCTTTTGTTTCCTTTATGCTTAATAATTGTTGTTTAACAGCCTCTGCTGGCATCATTTGCGACAAGGATCTTGCTATTTCTTTTCCTGTTAATTGTTCAACTTCCATCCCTTTTGGTGCCCTGGCTACATAATCGACATGTACTTGATCCAATAAATTTTTGAGAATTAAATCTCCTCCTCTATCTCCATCAACAAACGCTATAACTTTTTTGTTTTTAGCTAATTCGACTATTGTTTTTGGAACTTTTTCTCTTGCGCCTTCTAATGCTACTGTATTAGTATATCCATACTTCATTAAGTTTATGACATCAGCTCTACCTTCAACTATGATAATCGTATCAGCTTTCTCTACATCTGGTCCAGCTGGTAATTTCTCTTCTCCTATTTCTATCACTTTTGGCTGTACTTCAGGCTTTTGAGAAATTTGTCTTAAAATTTCCTTTATATCAGGTTCTTGTTCTTTAACCCTTTGCAAAAGCTGTCTTGCTCTTTCGACTATCTTTTGTAATTTTTCTATTCTTAAATCTTGAATATCATCTATGTTTATTCTTGAATTATATGGTCCAACTCTGTCTACACTTTCTATCATAGCTGCAAGTAAAACAGTTTCAACTCTATCTAAATTGCTAGGTATTTGTAATATTCCAACAGATTTTGTTCCTTGGTATTTCATATCTATGTGAACTCTTCCTATTTTGTCTTTGTTTTGTAGTTGTTCCAAATTGAAATCACTGCCTAATAGACCCTCTGTTTGGCCAAATACAGCTCCTATTACATCATGTTTATCTACTCTGCCATCAACCTCGAATGAAGCTTTAATTAAATACTTCAATTCTAACACCCTTTTTATTGAGAGGTATACCGAAATTGTTTATACCTGGCATACCTCATTAATTAGGCTCTCGCCCTTCTCTAAATATTGACGTTTTTGTCAGAGCATATAAATTTATTAAAAATTTTAATTAAAAAATTACCTAGTAATCCCCTTCAAGATTTCTTTAGCTAACTCCTTGGTTTCTTCTTTTTCAAATATTTTCCTTACAGGCCTCAGCATTTCTATTAAGGAATTTATTGTTGCATTTTTTAAGTCCATCGGGTGAACTTTTCCATTAACATAAGCATTTTCCAATTCTTCATAGTTTTCAAAAACAACTGTTCCGCCGTATTTTTCAGGTCTTTCTAGAACTAACTTAAAGTTTTCTCTTGCAAATAAGAGATATTTGTTTATTTCTAATATAGGATTAAACTCAGCTTGCTTTGGAGGACAATAAGCATTTAATATTTTTTCTTTTATATTATTTTCGCTATCATTTACAAATATAGCTGTGTTTGGTTTCGACTTTGACATTTTATGGCTTGCTGCTTGCTCATCTATTTCTCCAAAGCTCATTCTTTCTCCTCCATCAAGGCTTGTTAGTATTGGCGTGTGCAGAGCAATTGGCTTTTTAGCATTTATTTTTTCAGATACTTCCCTTGCCAAAATATGCGCTTTCCTTTGATCTAAACCGCCTAATGCTATATCTAAATCCATGTAAATTATATCACTAACTTGCATCGCTGGATAAATTAACTTTGAAGTATCTAAATCTGCCTCATCCATGCTCCTTCCCATTATTGTTAAGGCTCTCTTCATTCTTGCTAGACTTGTCATCTTCATAACTTTAATAACTAGGGCCCAATAATCTTTATCTTGGGCCATTTCTTCTGCATCCACGAAATTTATCTTTTCGGTAGGTATATCTAAAGCTTTCATTACTTCTCTAGTTAACCTTGCCGCCTTTCTAATTAAATCCATATTGCCTCCTAGCTTATCATTTATCATTGCATGCCATGTTGCTTCTAATAAATTAAACTCTACTCCTGCATTTATCAAGTCTTTTACTTTGTTCATCCATATTAGCCAACCTAAATGAGCTAAACCACTTGGTTCAAAACCTAAATAACCTTTCATTTTATCTCCATGTTCTATTTTCTCCATTAATTCTTTTTCAGTTATAATCTCTACCAAATTTTTTTTAATCAGCTCGAATTTTTCATTTGTATCCAATAATTTTTCCACCTCACATCTTATCATTTCTAATTTTAATGTTTTCAATATAAAAATTTTTAAGGTATTTTTGCTCTTTCATATTCAAATCCTGCATTTAATGGCTTTGTTGCATCTATCCCCATTTTAGATGTAAGACCATCCTTAGCGCTAGGATCAAGGGTTGATCCTCTTGCATTATTTATTATTATTAAATCTCTATCTGCCTGAAATCTTGTTGCAATGGCCCATTCAACATCATTTATGTCATATATATTAACATCAGGATCAACAACAATTACATGCTTAAGGCTTGGATGGGCAGAAAAAGCAGCTAAAATTGCATTTTTTGAATCACCATCATGATTTTTATCTATGGAAATAATTGCATGCAACCAGCCTCCGCTGTTTAATGTTAAATGAACCCCGTGAACTTTCGGAACAACCTTAGATACTGCATTGTATATGCTTGCCTCCCTTGGAAATCCCATAAGCATAGCATGTTCATACCCACCGGGTAAAATTACATGAGTGGTCTCATCTGAATTAAGATAAACCTTTTCTGCTTTTAGAACTGGTTGTTTTCTTATTTTATCATAACCCCCCATAGCCTCAACAAAAGGACCTTCATCTACCTGTTTTTCTGTTATGAAACCTTCTATAATTGCTGCCGCACCTAATGGTATAGGGTTTTTATGTATAGGCGAATTGTATATCTCAAGGTTACCAAGTATATTCGCTGCCGCATTTAATTCAAAATATCCTAGCTGTGGGGAACTTGATGCGGCTAAAATGATAGCTGGATGAATTCCTATAATAACAGAAACAGGAAGAATCTCATTATTTTTTAATGCCTCGTTATATAGATAATATAGGTGTCTTGGAACTATTCTAACTGCAGCTTCTTTATCGTTTAACATCATTATCCTATGTATACTCGCATTGCATATATTTTTATAGCATGCTATTATTAATGAACTTGTTAAATAATAACCTCCGTCTTTTTCATAGAATTTAACAAAAGGCAAATCTTTTAAGTTTCCTTCTTTTAGTTTTGGTTCTCCAACCTTTACTATTTTCCCTTCTCGCGAAAAGGAGTCTAATAGCTTATTGTATGCATCTTCTAAAGTATTTACAGACAAGGATTCTAAAATTTTTCTTTTTGAATCAACAACATTCCCTGAACTTATTTGACTTATATCATCAACATTAAATACTTGAATTTTTTCAGTTCCTTGTTTAGATTTTAATAACCTAGAAACTTCATAGTCCCTTGACAATTTTCCAGAGTACTCGCCGCCTATTTTATCAATGAATTTAGTCAATGATCCATCCAATTTCTGCTCCCTCTTAGCGCAATAGCCATTGCAGATCTTACATCTTTATCCTTAAATATTTTGAAGATAGGTGTTTTTGGCATAAATTTTGCTACTTCATCTTCTCTAATCATTTTATAGGGCAGACCATTATTTATCAATGAAACTCCAGCTGTAGTCCACCCTTCACCAGTACCTAATATAACTTCCTTGCTTTTGTAGGGTATTTTATTTAATTCTTCTTTAATCACGTTTCCTATTTTATTGCAATCTATTTTCCCCGAATTTATAACAATTCCATCTCCCATTATTATATATCCACATAATCTTCCTGGATCTATTCCAATCAATATGTGAGAAAAGTCTAATTTAGGATATGCAATAGCTTTAAACAAAGCTATATCTGGATCGTCCTCGTATATAACATTGTTAAAATTTTTAATATTATCATGATAAATTTCATATTCTGGAGTGTTTTTTAAGGGAGATATAATAACATCTGGTTTAGTATTTATATAATCATTTAAAATTATTATACCTTGTTTTTCTAAAATGTCTTTCTTATTCTTTATTGTTTTTATTGCATTATAGTCAGCCCTTAAGCAAACTATTACTTTAGCCGAACCGTCCACCTCAATACACTTAATTAATTAAATAATATAAGAAGTTAATTAATCTTTATATAAAAATGTGTTAAGAATAAAAGTGAACTTTATTTTAAAATATTAAACTTTTTAATAGTTATAGGTGGATTAATTGCTATGCTCGCCGCACCATATAATACTTGATCATCACCAAAACTACACATTTTAATTTCAGGCACTCCAAGAGCGCTATATTTTGGTATGTATTTCAATAAGTATGGCTTTATTAAGTCTTCATTATATAAATAAATGCTACCTCCAATATAAATGACTTCTGGATCGTATGCGGCTATTAAAGTTGATATACCAGCAGCATGAACAATATTTAATAAATCAACTAATGATTTCGAAAACTCATCATTTTTCCTAGCAAGATCGTAGAGTTTCTCCGGTGTTAAATTACCATTAATAGCCAAATTATATCCTTGAGTTTTTTCTCCTTTCCATTCCTTTGCCATCTCATAAGCTACTTTAGGTATATTTTTTCCTCCCGCATATGCTTCCCAATGACCTAATCTACCGCATCCGCATATAAAATTGGAATCGAATTTTACAACTGCGTGTCCTAGCTCATGAGCATTTCCTCTTCTTCCAACCATTAAATTACCATCAACTATTGCCCCTACTCCTATACCAGAACTCATAGTAATGTATGCTAAGTCATCTTTGTCTTTTCCATCACCAAGAGTTTTTTCAGCCCATACTGCTGCCATTGCGTCATTTGCTATATATACTTCCTTTCTAAATTCTTCATATATAGGATCTTTTAAAGGGATATTTTTAAGTCCAAGATTTGGCGCTAATTCTATAATGCCTTTTTTTAAATCTAATGGACCTATAGATCCAATTCCTATTGAATTAAAATCTCTATCAGGAGAAAGCTCATAAATCATGTTTATAATTGATTTTGAAAGAAAACTAGGATTATCCTTAGGTGTTTGTATTTTAAGTTCTTTAGTTTTTTTATTATCTTTAAACAATGCGACTCTTAAATTTGTAGCCCCAATATCAACGGCTATTATGTTCATGCGTTCCCCTTTTATTAATAAGTTAAAAACCTATTATAAATAGATTTGCAAAATTTTCTAATTATTTAAAATTATTAGTATATTAAATATTTTTAATATATACATTTGAAAATTAAAGCTTAAGTATTCAAAAAAGAATACATATTGGTGGAAAAAAAGTGGTATAGGTGAACTATATGTCAGAAGGAATGGGAGAATTAGTTTTGATTCCTCCGTATGTTAAATATTTAACAGAATTGGCTAAAAAAGATCCAATAAGCTTTTGGGAAAAAATTGCTATAGAAAACATGAAATACATTTATTGGAAAAAAACATGGGATAAAACATTTGAATGGGGTAAAAATGGAGAACCATATAAGTGGTTTATTGGAGGGATTACAAATACCGAATACAGTCATATTGATTTCCAAATAGAAAAGGGTTATGGAAATAAAGCAGTTTACATATATGAAAACCCTGAAATAGGAGTTTCAAAAACTTATACTTTTGCTCAATATAAGAACATTGTAGATAAATATGCTTCGGCAATGAGAGGCATGGGAGTTAAGAAAGGCGATAGAGTTTTAACATATATGCCTACAAGGCCAGAATCGGTTGCAATACTTCATGCAGCTGCAAGAATCGGAGCAATACATTCAAGCGTTTATGCTGGTTTTTCTGCAAAGGCTTTAGCTGATAGAATAGATGGAGTTGAAGCTGAATGGATATTTGTACAAGATTATAATTTAAGAAGAGGAAAAGTTTCTAATTTAAAGCAAGTTGTTGATGATTCATTAAAGTTGGTGAAGACTAAGGTTAAAAAAGTTGTTGTACTAAAATCAGGATATTTTAATCAAGATGTAAATATGGAAAAAGGGAGAGATATCTATTGGGAAGAATTTTTAGACTTTTCTAAAAGCGGATCAAGTGAAGTAGAATGGATGGAATCCAATGAGCCAGTCTTTATCACTCCTACATCAGGCACTACAGCAAAACCAAAACCTGTTGTACATAAGCATGGAAGTTTCCAGAACCATGTTGTAACTATGGCCCGTTGGATCTATGATTTAAAGCCAACTGATACTTGGTTTATAACAAGTGATGTTGGATGGCAAGCAGGGATCAGCTATATGGTTTGGGGTGTCCCAATATTTGGTATACCAAGCATATTATATGATGGAGTTCCTGATTACCCAAAGCCAGATATGTGGTGGGAAGTTATAGAAAGAAATAAAGTAACTAAGGTCTGGTTTTCACCTACAGCAATTAGACTTTTGATGAAATATGGAACAGACTATGCCAAAAAGCATGATTTATCAAGCTTAGAAGTAGTGTTTAGCGCAGGAGAGCCATTAAATCCAACACCATTAAAATGGTTGATGTATGATGTGTTTGAAAACAGAGTACCCGTTATAGATCATTATTGGCAAACTGAAACTGCAGGACCAATAGTAGGAAACACTTATGGAATTAAGATGTTACCCATAAAGATCGGTAGTGCAGGTATACCATTACCAGGTATTATTGGAGAAGTCGTCGATGAAAACACTGGGAAACCAGTAAAACCTGGTGAAAAAGGTGTGCTTGTTATAAAAAATCCGTTTCCAGGATTTACTTCAGAGTTATGGAAAGATCAAGATAGATATTGGAAATCATATTGGGAAGCGAATCCAAACCTTAAAGGGATGATATATACAGGAGATGCTGCAACTATTGATGAACATGGCTACATATGGTTTATGGGAAGAGCTGATGATGTAATAAAGATATCAGCTCATAGAATTGGTACATTTGAGCTCGAAAGCGCGTTAGTATCCCATCCTGCTGTTGCAGAAGCTGCTGTCGTTGGAGTACCTGATCCAGTAAGGGGAGAAGTTGCAATGGGATTTGTCATACTAAAGGAAGGATATAAACCCAGCGAAGAACTCAAAAACGAACTTATCGAACATGCCAAGAAAACATTCGGACCTATAGCGGTATTTAAAGGAATTGAAATAGTTAAAGCCTTACCAAAAACAAGAAGTGGAAAAATTATGAGGAGGGTAATTAGGGCAGTTTATTTAGATCAACCAATGGGAGACATATCGACTCTGGAAGATGAAGCTTCAGTTGAAGAAATTAAAAAAGCAGTTGAAGAATTCAAGAAAGAAATAAAATGAATGTATAAATTAATTGTTTTACTTTTATATTTATAATTAGATTTATTTTTCTATTATTTCTATTTATCAATCTTCATTTTAGATAATTCTATACCTCATATAGGCAATCTCAACGTTTAATACAGATTTAAACTTTTGTCTTAAAGCAATTTATTTTATTGTTTTTCATTATTTATTGTTAATAAGTAATATAATCTGAAATTGAATAGTATTTAATTTCTCTTTACTAATTTAAAGAATAAAAATTTTAACCCTATAGTTCATTAATAATTAGGGTTGATATTAAATTTGCCTAATAAACAAATTTTATTAAAACCTATTGGCGAAGTTTTAACAGATTTTAGCGATGATGAAATTAGAAACTCTTTTAACGGAGTTAGAGGGAAAATACTTATATATGATAAATATAAGGATGGAATTTGCTGTTTGGATGGATTTTCCCATCTTTTAGTTATTGGATATGCAGATAAGGCAAGAGAAAATTCTCAAGCAACATTAAAGGTCAGATTTAGAAAAATAGAAAGGCTCTATAATATAAAAACACCTGAAGTTGGGGTATTTGCATCAGGTTCTCCAGATAGGCCTAATTTGCTCATAGTAAGCATATTAAAGTTAATGGGAATAAAAGATAACATCCTAGAAGTAGATAACCTTGATATGTTTAATGGAACTCCAATATTAGATATAAGACCTTTTACCATAGAAAGGATCCTTAAAGAAAAAATAGAAACACCTGATTGGTATAAGAGAATTTGGAGTAATCAATGAGTTAATGAAAAAGGGATAGGTTCTTTTGAAGGTTTTACTATCAATACAAGAAATACTATAGACAATGCAACAAAGAGAAATGATACGTGATGATCTATCGGCCAAATCAAAGATGCTATAATAATCAAAATATATGGCAATAATGAATATCTTCTAGCTGATGTCCATCTCAATATAACAGGTAACATAAGTGGAGCATGAATAAATATATGGATCCCAACAAATCCAATTATGAGAATATGAATAAAATCAAGCATACTAATTATATTATAATATAATAAAATTGAAGATATTAATAAAATTAACGAGTATAAAGCAGCTATTTCCTGACCATATAGCATATATAATGTACCTGCCTTTGCATATACATTAGTAGTATTTTTAGCAAAATTATTATATTTTTTATATCTGTATATGTTAATCGATGTGTAGAAAATTATAGCCGAAATGGAAAACAATATTACAGAAACCCTAAACATAAATGGATAAATTATGGCTGATATAGTTTGTAATGCAAAAAGCAAATATACTATTGGTATTTTTGGTTTATCTTTAAACGTATTTGGAAATGAATGTATTGTTACAGCATATATTGAAGAAATTGCATATATAAATATAAAACCAATAGCTAATTGGAATATATTTTCAGAAGAATTTAAATATAAAAACAATGATGATAAGATTCCTGTATAGCCTATTAATAAAACAGATATCATAACATCCCCTTTAGATCTTGTTGATGTTATTAAATTAACTAGACCAAAATAAAATAAAGATACCAATAAAAATATTATTTTTCCAGTAATAAGAGAAGTTAAGCTTAAAATTAAAGTAAGAATTGTTGATGATATTTGTAATATCAATATTATTGAGGCAAACCTATCGCTCGGCCTTAAAGATGATGAAGAATAAGATTCTGCTACACCAGAAATAAATATAGGTAAAAAAGCGAGTAAAATTATTTTTGCATGTATTAAACCTAAATTTCTTGTAACCAAATATAGTGCTGTTATTAGCAATAATATTGATATATATACCATAGCCATACTAGATCTATTTACTAACTTCATTATTTTGCTATAATTTAATTGCTTCATATTTCAATCACTTATCATTTTGGGTTTTTTCTTTAACTTTTACATAAATACCATTAACTTCTGTAACTATAACTTCTGTGTTTTCTTTTATATTCGTTTCGCTATATGCAGACCATAGTTGATTATCAATTTTAACTACACCAGGTTTCCCAACTTCAATCTTTTTTATTACTATACCAGTCTTGCCAATGATTGGTGTTGTTGTTGGATTCATTGGCAAAATAATTTCAGAAGATTTAACAAAGACTATAATAATTACCACAATTAGAAATAATATTGCTACGAACAAAGATAAATTGCTATTATATTTATGATATATGTATATAAAAATTGCTGAAAATATTATTAACAAAATTACTAATAATATACTTCCAAATCCCCATCTGATTCTTGAAAAAAAATCCGACATTTTCAGTTTTCTTCATATCGATCATCATATAATATTTAATGTAATTTTATAGCTTTTAAATTTTATTTAAATATGGGGTATAAGTATGGAACAAACAAAAAAATACATAATGATCACGTTATTATTAATCATGCTTATATTGCTCACTAAAGTAAATACCACAAACAGTGCCATAAAAAAGCCTGTTATAATAGTAAATTTTGATGTACCAGTTGATATAGGTTCAAGTGATATGATGCAGAGAGCATTAACTATTGCACAGAGTTATAATGCATCAGCTATAGTAATAGTAATGAATACTCCTGGAGGGTATTTAAGCGATATGATAAATATTGTAAACATAATAGAAGAGGCCAATAAATCAGGCATTCCTACATATACTTATGTCCCTCCTAATAGCCTTGCTGCTTCAGCAGGAAGCTATATAGCTATGGCAACGAATCAAATTATAATGGGTACTGGTTCAGAGATTGGTCCTTCAACTCCTATAGTTGTAGGTGGCTCTCAATTAGAACAAAATCATACAGAAGATGCTATGATAAGTTTTATGCAAAGTTTAGCCCAAAAATGGGGACGTAATACAACTGCAGCAACAAACATGGTTTTATACGATATAGCGTATACATCTTCCCAGGCTTATCAATACCATCTAATTAATGGCATATCAGATTCGCTTAGCTCTGCATTGCAGTCTTGGAATTTAACTAATAATCCTCAAATACATATAAGCGAGGATTTCTATGAACAATTCTTAAGTGCTATAAGTAACTCAACAGTAGATGGAATTTTAATGACATTGGGCTTTTTAGCAATATTATTAGATTTATATCATCCAACAATATTTTTAACTGTAATAGGAATTATCGCCATTATTGCTGGACTTGTTGGAGCTGAAATTATAAGTGCTTCTTTACTTGGAATTACTTTAATCATTATAGGAGCAGCAATAATGTTAATTGAACTAAAATTAGGTCACGGATTTGCATTAATGGCAGGAACTATAGTGTCTGCATTAGGAATTTATTTCATGGCAGAGGGTATTCCATTTATTTCAACGGGTGTTCCCAATGGTTATATATCCCAGTTAGAAATAACTGGCGTGGGAGCTGTGGGGATCGTAGCAGGTCTATATATTAGGTGGATAGCAGGTCCTTTGAGGAAAAAGGAAAAACTAGCAGGACCTGAATCATTAATAGGAAAGAAGGGTGTTGTCATATCACCATTAAACCCAGAAGGAGAAGTTAAAGTAGAAGGTATTGTATGGAAGGCAATATGTGAATCTTGTACAGCAAATCAAGGAGAAATGGTTGAAGTTTTAAGAATTGAAGGACTAAAATTAATAGTAAAGAAGATCGAGAGTAAATAATAAAAAGGACTTTATCTCGTTTAGCGGTAATGCAAAGCTTTTAATTTATATAATTATTGTTTTTTATTGATGCCTGCAAACTTACCTGCATGAAAATAGTCGGATTTCTTTGTTATAAATTCAATATAAATAAACATTCTAAAATAAAAATTTATTAAAGTAAACTTTTAACTGCGTACATAATAGTAATAATGGGGCGTAAAGTTTGATAAATTTCGGATTATTGGTTATTGAAGTTTTTATTATTTTAATAGTGTTAATTATATTATTAAGCGGTATAAAAATTGTCAAAGAATGGGAAAGAATTCCAGTTTTAGTTTTGGGTAGATTCAGAGGACTTAAAGGACCTGGAATAGTTTATGTAATACCTTTCATTTCTCAAATACCCTTTAGAATATCAACAAGATTACAAGCTTTAGCATTTAGGACAGAGCAATCCTTAACTAAAGATAATGTTCCCGTAGTTGTTGATGCAGTAATGTATTATCAACCTGTAGACTTGCAAAAAGTAGTATTATCTGTAGAAAACTATAATATAGCAACTCAATTAGCAGCTGAAACAACTCTAAGAGAGGTTATTGGTCAAACAGTTTTGGATGAGGTATTGGCTGAGAGAGATAAAGTTGCAGCCTTAGCAAGAAACATAATAGATAGTAAAACAGAAGCATGGGGTGTAAAAGTTACTGCTGTTGAGATAAGAAATGTAGAAATTCCACACGATTTGGTAGAAGCAATGTCAAGGCAGGCTCAGGCTGAAAGAGAAAGAAGAGCTAGAGTTACATTAGCTGAAGCAGAGTTCCAAGCTGCTCAAAAAATGGTTGAAGCAGCTAATTTATACAGAGATCATGATGAAGCTTTTATGCTAAGATGGATGAACATGATTTATGAATTAGGAATGGAGGGTAAAAATACATTAATGCTCATACCAGTTAATCTTCCGGCTGCAGGTCCAATTTCCGGATCTCCATTAGGAGTTTTTGGAATCCAAAAAATGCAAGAATTAATGCAAACTCAACCAAAACAAACAGAAAGTGAACAAAAGAAAACATAAAAATCATTTTGGAGGTTTATTTGAAGCAGTTACTGTTATAAGTGGTCTTAATATAAAGCTACCATTTCCAGTTTCTGTGACATGAGGTCCAATGCTTATTGTTAAATACTGTGGACTTCCACTCTTTACAGTCAATCCACCTGGTATCGCGACTTTAAATACATTGCTAGGCAAAGTAGCTGACACGTTAACATTGTTCGCAAGTGATATCATTACTGATTCTACAACAAATCTAAGTTCTGTATAATTACCTGTAGGAAGATTAGCCGATGCAACAAATTGAGGTATTGAAGATAGTTGGATGGTTTCAGTCTTATTAGATATAGTCATCCATCCTTTGTTAGAATGAACTTGAATTGATGTTACAGTTAAATAAATTGCAATGAAACTCGAATTACCTGGATCGGATAAATATACATAAACCTTTCCATAAGATTCATAATAGTATAGCCCCAGCCCCGCTATTACAATTATGATAACTGCTATTATCAAAGCAGATTTACTTAGCGATTTCATATTTTCACCATGTTTAAAATAGATATATTTCGGACTTTAAAAAATCATATTACGATAATATATTTAAACCTAAAAATTGTAAGCTACATAACATTTGTTATTAAAAAAGGATTTATAAATTAAATGTTAATTTAAGATTTAGATTGATCCAGTAAATAATCGTAAATAGATTTCCAAACTTTTTTATCTCTTCTAAGCTTATTTTCAAAGTTATTAGTACTAACCCAAGTATTAAAGGCCATAATCAATTTTTTATCATTTTGTTTCTTAGGTACATAATCTAAATAGCCTAATTTTATTAATGCTTTTGCTACATCACTCCATATGTCCTTCCAATCCAATAATTCTTTATCTCTTTTTAAAAATGTTAAATCCCATATCTTAAAAATTCTTTTCAATTCTGCAATTGGCTCATTGCTATCATCTACCCTAATATCAACATACTTATCAACACCTGCACGGCATCCTCCATATCCTCCACACTTTCTTAATACTATCAATGCAGCTGATTGTTTTCCTCTTTTATCTCCACCTGCGTTATCTCCAGCCTCAAGAGCTGCAATAAGTTTATCAACTAATTCGCCTTTAGCATTTTCGAAGGTTCTTGCCATAGAATTTAAAACTTCTTCACCTTTTAATATATTGCCTTGCACTGAAAAGCCATTTCCTGTTATATGACCCGCATAACTAAGGCAATTCTTTCCAGTAAACGCTGCCGATTCACCTTTAAAATTGACAATACCAATTTGTCTATAATCTCTTTTCCTGTCCTTTTCTGTTAATCTATTTATAGCATCCTTTGGATTTATCCCTTTTTCTAAATATCTTAATCCTAACGGACCATATCTGACGTTAGCCCATGCTTGAGTTGCAATTGCTCCAACATTTGTTTTGACCCATGGTACAACATGACCTACAGCTAAAAATTTGGAAGCGACTGCAACTCCAAGATCCCCATTATCTACGTCAACTCCTACTATAGAAAAAGTAGACATACTTATCTTATATTGACTTTCGTTACTCATATTTTCACCATCATAAAAATGCGGGGGGTGGGATTTGAACCCACGCAGGCCTACGCCAACGGGTCTTGAGCCCGTCCCCTTTAGACCAAGCTCGGGCACCCCCGCGCATATTCTAATTATACATTTGAGGGGAATAAATTTTATTTCTTTTTAACCAAAATAAATAGATTATAATATCATAATAAAAAATTATACCGTTAACCTTGTATTTTCACTACTAAAGATCCTTGATTTGTTTGAGGAATTTGCGGTATTTTATTCTCTTCCTCTTTAGGTTTAGCTACTTCTTTGTTTTCACTAAATGCTAATTGCATAGTTTTGTCTAATTTCTCCAAATACTCTTTTGCATTTCTTTTTTCTTCACTTATTGATTCCTTTAGCTTTCTTAGATGATTCATGCTTTGTGTGTAACCTTTTTCACCAACTTCACCACTAAAATATGAAATTTCTATACTAGCTATAGCTTTAGCCACTTTAAGCTCTTCATCTTCTATTTCTCCTACTCTACCATTTATAACTTTCTTAACTTCGTCTGCTTTAATTCTTAGAGCTTTTATGTCTTCTTCTAGCCTTCTTTTCATTGGTTCTACTACACTACTTGGTAATTCGTTTTGCCCATTTACTGTATCTAATGCCTTCCTTCTTTTATATGCTCTATCTAAGTTTTCTATTATCCTACTAGCTTCAAATTTCCAATTTGGTATAACAATTATTTTACCTTCCTGTATTTTTAATCTTTCTCCTTCTATTGTTTCAAGATACCTATCTGCAACTTTAATTGTAAGACTTTCAACCCTACCATCAACTGAGCTTTGTATACTTATTATAGTACCTAAAACCCTTCCATATTCGTCATGTATTTCGTCGCCAGTATATCTGGAAACCTCATCAATTTTTAGGATCGCCACTATAGACACCAATCTTTAATTAACAGGTAGAATATATAATGTGAAACCCCCACTTACTAAGTTCTTCTCCTTATTAAGATATAACAGCAACTATAGATTATCGGTGAGCAATTAATGAGCAGCTTAGATGAATGGAACAAGAGATGGTATGAACAGAAGAAGGAGACTATAGGTCAGAAAGTAAAAGAGTTTGTAAGACCCCCTCCCCCATTAAAGGGGCAAATAATAAGTGCTACATATAAAATAGCAACTCAAATAAATAAATTGGACTACAATTTAAGCAAGCTAGAAGCATATGATAAACAACTATTTGAAAAGACTGTTAATGCATTGGTCGAAGGAGACAAAAGCAAAGCTGGAATGTATGCTAATGAAGTAGCCGAAGTAAGAAAGATGGCTAAGGTATTAATGACTGTTAGATTTGCTTTAGAAAGAGTAAAGTTGAGATTAGATACAACATTAATATTTGGTGACGTTAATGCAGACTTAGCCCCAGCTATAATTGCTCTGAAGAGCGTAGCTGGATACTTAAAGGGAATGATGCCAGACGTGTTTACAGAATTAATGGGAGTAGATGAAGAATTACAGATGGCATTAATGCAATACAGCTCTGGAAGTGTACCAATGTTAGAAAACGAATTCGTAACTGAAGAAGCCCAAAAGATATTAAAAGATGCAAGCTTAGTAGCAGAACAAAAGATGAAACAAGAATTCCCAGAGATTCCATCAGCAGAAAGTATACCAACTTCAACTAATAACCTTAACAGCGCTACTGCCGGTTCCGGCAAATAACCAATTTTAATTTTTTTATTTTAAATTTTTTAAAAGTTTATCTTTTCTATCAGGATTAAATATAATGGGGTATATTGTGTCAGAAAATACAAAAGATGAAATTATAGAAAAAATAAGAAAAAGCTTGGATCTAACGCTTTATGAAGCAAAATTGTATTTAGCCTTGTTAGAAGGGGCTAAGGATCCTAAGGAAGCCAGCGCAAAAAGCGGAGTACCATTGCCTAGAATTTATGATGTAATAAAAGTACTTGAAGCTAAAGGTATGGCTGTTTCTGATCCAAAGGGTTGGTATAGAGCAGTCCATCCAAGAGCTGTTGCAGTTTCAGCTATTGCCCGCTTAGAAGAAGAATCAAAGAAAAAAATAAAAGAAATTCTAAATATAGCAGATAATCTTGAAAATGTAACTATATCAGAAAACATAAATGAAATTCTTATGGTAAAGGGGTATTATAATCTCTTATCCGTATTAGCCGAAAAAGCCAGAGACACAGACATATTATACATTGCAACAAGCAGAAATTTAAGTAATTGGGAAGAAAATCTTAAACCATTAATAAAATCAGTAATGATGTTCGTTAACGATATAAGAGTATTTGTTGAGGAATTTAATGAGTTTAATAAAGGGTTAAAAGATGAAGGAAAAGAACTAGGAATATCTTTTAAAATTTATAAACCTATACTATATGATTTAATATCATCAAAAAAATCCTATATTATTGTTTTAAGAAGTGCAGAAGGATTAATTAGTATAGTACAACAAGAAGAACTAGAAGCAAGAGAAGTATTTGATAAATTAAATGCCTTATGGAAGCTAAATAATGAATAATACTATAAATTAAATTTTAGAAGAAAATTAACTACAACGTTTTATTTCATATATTCCGATTAACTTAAAATCAACTTGCTATCATGAAAAGGTTTTTACAAAATCTTCAATTGTCATAAGTTCTTTATATATCATATTATCTTTATCCTTTAATTCAATTGATATTTTTCCTTTCTCCAAAGAAACATATATGTATAAATGCTTTGGTTTCTTTGATAATTCTACAACAAATCCTTTTTTATACAAATAACCTTTTAGTAACTCCCATGCATGCTTATCTATATATACCTCTAAATCTAAATTTTTATTCATAATATCAAGTAAGTTAGCATTTATACTTTGCATGGGTTCAATACTTTTTTGACCAACTGACTCCATTTTTATTTCCCAATTCTTATTAAATTAATTTTCTGCAATTAAAGTTGGAAACTCTCAGTATTACTTAGTTTAAATTTTAATTTTTACATATTAAATTATAAAATAGCACATATATTTAAAACTTTAATTTAAGAAATATCATTTTGGTGTATAGCTTGACATGTTATATTGATCTTGAAAACGTGAATGATATAGATGAATTATCTGATGAATTAAATGATTTAGCAGAAGACATAAATACAATACAAGATTATTTAGATGACCACATAGGAGATTTTATAGAAAAGTTTTCAGAAACTTTAAGCACTGAAGGAATAGAATTAATTTGCAACAACTCAAAAGAAGGGATTGTTGAATGTAAGTATAAATTTAAAAGTGATTTAATAGATGCAGAGGTAATATTTTCCATAGAAATAGATATTTCTGATGGAAAAATAAAAGATTATGACATAAATAGAATAAGAATTAACACAAAATAAAATATCAATTGCTTCTAAATGCTCTACATCATAAATGACAAACTAAAGGCTAGTCTTGATCCCCAGGACTGGGAGGAGATAAGAAGAGTTCTACCCAACTATTAAGCCTCTCATAGTTCAAGCATATGGAGGCAATATTATCACACGACCTAGAACTACCTGTTATAATTGCAAAGCCGTCGTCAACAGTTTCCGATAAACCGTGAAGTTTATATACTTTGTATGTGAATTTAATTATGGTACTGAACGATGCTGAGGCCTAAGGAAGTATGCCAACGCCTAGGAATATCATACCGTACGTTACAGAGCTATGTTAAGAAAGGGTACATAAAACCAGTAATATTAGA
>PNIA01000024.1 GCA_002877855.1 Caldisphaera sp. | reverse complement strand
TCCCAATACTGCTAAACTTTTGGTAGCTGGTAGTAGCTAAGCAAAATATTAAATTAAACTTATATTTCAAATTCTCAAATACTTTCGTGAGTTTTATCTATATTTTTAATTTAGCCTTGAACTCAATAAACTTAAAGTAAAACTATATTAGAGCTAATTGGGTTTAAGCTTCATTGAATTTTAATGAATTTATATTCAATTCTCAGCTATTGGACTTCACCAAAATCACAAGGCATGACCTCTTTCATTCTTCTTTTCCTTTTTAGCAGGATAACCCCAACCCATATACGTAGAAATCCACGTATATTATTGTTTTTACAAAAACTTAAAATATTCAGAATTTTAAAAACTTTATCCAACCTCTAGAAGGGGCGAAGCTTGTTATTTGTATTTACCAAATAAATAAAGTGTAAATATAGTGTTATATTATTACTCCTTCCGCTTTTGCTAAATTAATAGAGTAATTGTAATGAGCATCAAATATGTATTCAATCATAATTTTTTGTATCTTTGATTTTAATAAATTAAAGTTTAATTGCCATAAATTAATTTTACATCATGAGTAATTTATGTTTTTATATAATAAACATTAATAATGTTGTAATTATTAATAAAATAATTAAGCAAATTTCATTAATAGCATTTATTAATATTAATTTTCGTAAAATTATTTCTTTAAAACACTTCTTTTTTCCATAGCATATGATATGATGATAAGTAAAACTATTAATATTACCCAAGTAATTACTGTATCTATTTTATTAGAATTATTTGATGGAAGGTTATTTATAGTAATAACATACATAGCCGCGGACCAAGTTAACGGAGATGTAGTTGGTAAAGGATTCCCATAATTTGGGTCTACTGCCTCAGGTAATAATCCATTTTGAGAATGGGTATTAACCCAATTTAACAGACTAATGGAACCTGATATATTACCTATAAGCTCATAATAATATGAAAGGAATAAAGTTGTAATATCCCAAGGTGAATTTGGTGAAGAACTATCATATAAATATTGTGAATAATGATAATTATCGTTAGTAAAACGTGATAATCCTCCCAAAACTGTTAAATGTGCTATTTCCTGGTTAACATCGCTATATGCAATCTGAGAGCTCGGATCAATAAATCCTAAATCAATAGGTAAAATTGTAGAGGAGTCAAAATTAGAATAAGAGGGAACTAAAGTAACTATTTTTGTGTTATTTTCATAAATTACTGATGGAATTAGGCTTGGATAAAAATATTTTCCGTTCCAAAAATATTTCATTATGCTCTCATTTAATTCAGATGCAGCAACTTTAATTAAAGAATTATTTATGCCTAAGTATTGATATATTAAAGAGGAATCGTATAATCCTATATCATCAATTGATTGTGTCCAAAAATTATATGCTAAGTTCGATTCCCATACACTTAGATCCTCTGGAAGTAAGTGAAATTCATTTCGATCTATTTCATTTATTTCATAGGTAAGCGTTTTATTTAGCGAAGGTAAAATAGATGTAAGAAAACTATAGTTATGGGTTATTTGAAAATACTCATAAACACCAATTTCAAAAAGTCCAATACTATCAAGTTCAGGTATACCAAAGTTAGTATCTGGCTGGCCGTTATAAAAATTGTATCTTGTGTACCACAAACCGTCCTTAATTTGGGTAGAGTTAGATTCCCATATCCAGAACTTATATGCAGAATTAATATGTCCAGATTCTTGAAGAGCGATAGCTGCAAAGGAAGAGTCTCTTAACCAGTTATAAAGATAAATTGGTGAAGGAGAAGCGGCGAATTCCCCAGTTACAGGATTTTGATCATCTTTAATTAATAACAATGATAGATAATAATCTGATACAAGCTTATTACTGATTTGCGTGTTCTTAACTTTTGAGGATTTATAAAGCCAATTGTTGACTTGGTTTAGATTGTAACTTATTAAATATGATGGAGAATAAAATTTTGAATCGTTGATCGAAAATTCTAAATAGCCATTATTTGAATAAGAAACTTGCAGAATTTTTTGAGAATTTGAGTTAATTAGTTTATATGTACCATTGAAAAAAATGTATATGGACGGATTATTGTTAACTATTGCTTCATTTGAATATATGTTTATGCTATAATTAGATGGTATGTATATAGAAGAAATTATCTTTTTATTGGGAAATATTAGCATTAGTATAGAATTCATGCCCTGAGGAGATAATATTTCAATTTGGCCATTTTTTCCTTCAATCGTTATTGTATTATTTAAATTTAAAGCTGAATAATAAGCAGGGAAAATATTGAATTGTATTTCATAGGGTAATATTCCAAAACTTCCATAATAAATATTTTTTATTGATGTATTTGAATTTTCAAAGCCATTTAATGTAGCATTAGGTATTGGTATACCTGTTATAACTAAAAAGCTTATATTAACCCAATTACCCAACAATAAATAAGAAGGATAATAACTTAAATCCCTATTATAAACTGTAGAAGCATTTGTGATGTTAGAGAATATAACTATAGCGAATATAATAAAGACAGCAAGTATTTTTTCAGATTTTCTTTTCATTTTGTTTCACTTTATTTAATTCATATTTATCGAAGATATTTAATTTTAATAAACATTGTAAATATAAAAATAAATAAATTTTTTATTATTAATAGTTTTATCTACACGTAAAAATGGGTTTTTCAAATAATTCTAATCAGCTTAGCTATATTAATTTTAAAATATATATAAATAAATAAGGGATCAAATTTGAAGGTACTATTAACTTTACCTCCCGAAATTCATAATTTAGAGATTTATAGAGTTACTGGTATGAGAGCTCCGCCTTTAGGTATACTTAGTATAGCAGCAGTTCTAGAAAAATTTGGTTATAAAGTTGAGGTTATAGATAGTCCAACGCTTCAATTGGATTTTAATTCTTGGTTGTCTAAAGTAAAATCAATAAAACCAGATGTTATAGGAATATCGATGCAAACCCCAATGGCTCCAAAGGGTTATATGACCGCAAAACTAATAAAACAAGAAATGCCAGATATACCACTAATTGCAGGCGGTAGTCATCCTTCAGTAATGGTTGAAGAGGCTTTAAACAACGGGTTTGACATTGTAGTTAGGGGTGAAGGAGAGTATACTGCATTAGAACTTATTAATCATCTTGAAAATAAAGGTTTAGAAAAAACAGGTTTAAGCGATATAGCTGGCATAGCATTTAAATTTAATGATAAAATAGTTAAAACAAATGATAGACCCTTAATACAGAATCTCGATGAACTTCCATGGCCAGCTAGACATTTGGTAGATATGAACAAATATACCCTTTTTGGTAAAAACATTAACATAGCTCATATAATGGCTAGTAGAGGTTGTCCTTATGGGTGTATATATTGTATAACAAGCTATTATTGGGGAAGAAGATTCAGATACAGATCTGCTGAAAACGTAATAGAAGAAATAAAGTACTTGTATGATAAATATCATGCTAAAACTATTGTATTTACGGATGATGAATTTACGGCTAATTGGAAGTTTGTTAAAGACTTTATAGATCTTTTAAAGAAAAATAATTTAGATATAAGTTTCTCATGCGGAACAAGGGTTGATCTTATAAATAAGGATCTTATGAAATTGTTATATGATAATGGTTGCAATGCATTATATTTTGGTGTAGAATCTGCAAGTCAGGATACTTTAAATAAAATAGGAAAAAGGATTACTATTGAACAAGCAAAGAAAGTATTTTCTTATGCAAAAGAACTTAAGGGATTTACAACAGGTTCATTTATTTTGGGATTTCCATGGGAAACTGTTGATGATATGAAAAAGACCATAGAATTTGCAGTAAAATTAAATCCTGATTATGCACAATTCACTGCATTAACTCCGTATCCCGGGACACCACTATACGATTATGCTCTAAAAAACAATCTAATTGTTGATAAGAATTGGGAACATTATACTACTGTGAGGCCTGTTATGAGAGGTTTTAATTTTTCAGATAAAGATTTAGGAAGGATGATTATTTATGCTTATCGTAAGTTTTATGTCAGACTTAATTTTATGGCGAGGGAAATGAGGGCTGGAAGATTTTTAGATTTATTTAAAATTATATCTAAAAATTTAATTATTTCTCCCGTTGAAGATAAGATAAAGAAAGTTTTTGAACCTTTAAGGTGGGAAAGATGAGCATGGATTCTGATTACTATATGGAAAAGGTTAATAGTAATGGCGATATAGGTCATTTATTAGCAGGGATTAGAATTTTATTTAATAATCCTGCAACAAAGTCTTTGTTGAAAGTAGCAACAAGAAACATCATGGTCAAATATAAAAGTGGGGAAATAAAAGATGCCCCAATAATATATCATGCTTTGTCAAGTTTTGTTGGAGAAGGTATATCAGAATGTCCTATATCTGCAAGATTTCTAATACCAATTATTGACAATATAATAAAGCTAGGAATTCTTATGCTTAATGGTGATCTAGAAGCAGCAAAAAAGGGTATTTCCGATCCAGCGATTAGGAGAGGAGTTTCATTAGTTATGAAGGGCATAGGGTTATATGGCGTTACTGTCCCTCAAAAAATGCCAGCTCCATTTTTAATAGTATGGAATATGACAAATATGTGCAATTTGAATTGCATTCATTGTTATCAGAAGGCTGGAAAGCCAACACCGGACGAACTAACTTTAAAAGAAAAATTAAATTTAATAGAACAATTAGATAGAGCTGGAGTAGCATCAATAGCATTGAGTGGAGGAGAGCCTACTATACATCCAGATTATTTTACTATAGTTAAAGAAATATCAAAAAGAGGGATTCATACTGGAACAGCCACAAATGGTTGGTTATTTTCCAATATTAATTATTTGGAAAAAGCAAGAGATAGTGGATTAAGATATGTGGAAGTGTCTTTGGATAGTTCAGATCCAGAGAAGCACGATAAATTTAGAGGAGTTAGAGGATCATGGGAAAAAGCTGTTAAAGCTTTAGAAAATGCTGTAAAATTAGGTATGGATCATGGTATGGCTATAACTATAACTAAACTTAACTATAATGAGGTTAAGGACCTTTTAGATTTAGCTGAAGATATACACGTTAAAAGAGTTATATTCTTTAACTTTGTTCCAACAGGAAGAGGAAAAGAAAATATTTGGTTAGATCTTGATCCCATCGAGAGAGAAAAATTCATGAGATATATATATTCTGAAATGAAGAAAAGACAGGGCATGCAAATAGTAAGCACGGCACCTCAATATGGGAGAGTTGCATTGGCCATGAGCCAAGGTAAGGAAATTGCGCCAACTCACTTTGCTGTTTCAGGAGATCCTATTGTAAAAGCTGTAGCAGAATTTGTTGGTGGATGTGGAGCAGGGAGAATATATGCTGCTATTCAACCTAATGGAGATATTTCACCATGCGTCTTTTTGCCTATAACTGTTGGTAACATAAGGCAAGAAAGCTTTTGGGAAATTTGGACAAAAAGTAAGGTATTTAATGATTTAAGAGATAGAAGCAAGTTGAAAGGATTTTGTAATTTATGTCCATTTAAAAATGTGTGCGGAGGTTGCAGAGCGAGAGCTTATGGCTATTATAATGATTACTTGGCACCTGATCCAGGATGTATATATAATCTTAAAGAATGGAAGAAATTAAAGGAAGAATCTCATGTTAAATTAAAAGAATCGCTTATTAAATAATTAATAATTGTTCATATTCATCTTTATTTAACCTTAAGTAAGCTGAAGATATTACGGTTTTTAAGTTGCTGGCTTCTTGTTTGAGTAGTATTAAGGCTGCAGAAATTAATGATGGTGAGAAGGGATAGGATTGGAATGCTGCTTCTGAGCTTCTCTTTGCGCTTAAGTTTGAACTTTTTCTAATAGAATCCATTATTTCTTCCTCTTTTTTACCTTCTATTTTTATATATTTGAAATGTTCTCTAAGAGAAGTTGATAATGCTATAGGATCAGCAGATTCTCTTTCATAAATGCTACTAATTTTATTCCATGATATGTTGCACGCGTTTATTTTGCTAAAGCTAAGCTCTATAATTCTTGCGGGTATTTTTAGCAAAGATGCCTGAATTAAACCTAATGCAATTTTTCCTTCAATTATAGGGCATAGTGTTTTTGAAACATAGTTTTTATCAATGCTATTCAGGTCAGAAAAGCTATCATAGTACAAATTTGATGTTGCCGATAAAGAGTACCAAGTAATCACACTTGAATCCTTTAATTCGTTGAAATATGAATATGCATCCTTCAATGCATTATAAATATGTTTATATTTTAATGAGATTTCTAAGTATCTTTGGATACCAGCTAATGAGTCTGGTTCTGCTAATATTTTGTTCAAAGAGCTCTGGCTCCATAGCAATGAAGTTAGGTTGTTCTTGTCAACTTCTTTTCCTTCAGCTATACTTCTTAGGACTAATAATGAATCGTTTATTTCGTCTTCTCTGGCAAATGCCAAAGCTAAATTTACAGCCTCTTTGGGAGTAAAACTAGAGATTTCGTCTACGGCAGAATAAAATCTCTTCATTATTTCTTTCTCAGCATCTTGAGCGTTTTTTGTTTCAGAGACGGCTTTGTATCTAGTTTCTCTAAGATATGCGTAGATATCTGTTAATGGTGGAGTGAGTTCCCTTATTTTATCTGGCGATATTAATGTGGATTTTAAATATCTTAACCTAGGAACTATTTGAGCATATGTTGAAGGGCTACCCAAAAATATATTCACCCTGAAACAATTTTCTTTATTTGATCAAAGACTTCCTTAACTGCTTTATCGTAATTTTCTTTTCCCATTTTTTCTGAGTTTTCTAGTTCTTCTTTTTCTTTTTCTTTATATGCTTCCTCTAATTTCTTAACACTTTCTTTATATGCTTCCTCTAATTTCTTAACACTTTCGTCAGAAAGGAACTTGCTCGTTTGTCTTATCTCTCTTCCTAAGCTATCTGCTAATTGAACTAAATCGCTAGATAACTCTTTTGATTCTTCATTAAGCTTTTTCAATGAATCTTCAAACCAAGCTATCGTTTCAGCAAGTTTAGCTATTTCTGATTTTGCCATATGAGGCACCTTTATAACATCTTAATCAAGTAATAGAGTATAGTAGAGGTTAAAAAATCTGATAGGGGACAAAATATAGGTGTGTTCGATTGGTTGAAATTAAGGTCTTGGGAGAAAATCTACCCATAGCAAGATATATATTAAAAAAATTAAGAAACAAGGAAACTGGCTTATTTGAATTTAGAAAGGCAATGATAGATGCAGGTAAAATATTAGCTATAGAAAGCTCTAAGGAGCTCTTATGGAAGGAAACAAAAATCGTAACACCATTAAACGAGGAGGCCATTGAATTTGATTTAATAAATCAACCTATCCTTATTGGTATTCTAGGAGCTGCTTTGCCCTTAATAGAAGGATTTATGGATATATTTCCCGAAGCTCCGGTAGGTCTCGTAGCTGCAAGAAGAAACGAGAGTTATGGATCAATAATTATAGACATATATTATAAAAGATTGCCTGAAAAATATGATGGCGTAGCGTATTTAATTGATCCTATGTTAGCAACAGGAAAAACTATGGAAAAGATAATAAAAGAATTATATAATAGAGATATTAAAAAAATTATTATAGCATCTGTTATAGCATCTGTAGAAGGTATTAAGTATCTCTCATCGACCTACAATAATTTAATTATATATACTTTAGCAGTTGATGAAAAACTAAATGATAATTTCTTCATAGTTCCAGGATTAGGAGATGCAGGTGACAGAGGGCTAGGAATACAGCCCAACTAATTTTTATTACATGAATAAACAGTAAATGTTAACTCCCCGGTTAACAATTAATTTTTTGTTAAAACTTGGGTCATAGAGAATGATAGTATAATCTTTAGAATTAATAAGAAATAAAAGCCATATTTTAATGTGGTATTATATTTTTATCTTAAGCATAATTTAAATTTATTAACAAATAGCAAATTAAAATATTTATAATCATTAATAACATTTAAAAAAGGGATTAGAAATGGAACATAAATGGATCCCTAATAGTTCAAATGAAATTAAAAAATCAATGCTTGATTATATTGGAGTTAAGGACGTTTTGGAGCTATATAATGATATACCAAAAGAAATCCTAATAAACGAAAAAATATGGGATAACTTAGGTATAGGTAAAAAGAGACCCCTAGATGAGATAGAAGTAGAAAAAATAATTGATGATATTTTAAACAATAACTTGATATTTAAAGAATCTAAGCTCTTTATTGGAGGAGGCGCATGGCCTCATTATATTCCAGCTGCAGTGCAATATTTAGCTGAAAGAGGAGAGTTACTAACCGCTTATACTCCATATCAACCAGAGATTAGTCAAGGATTGTTACAAATACTCTTTGAATATCAAAGTCTTATGGCAGATATATTAGAAATGGATGTAGTTAATGCAAGTATGTATGATATGGCGAGCTCTTTAGGAGAAGCATTTCTAATGTCTTATAGAATAAACAATAAAAAGAAAATATTGATTCCAGAAACAATAAATCCTTTTCATTTATCAGTAGCAAAAAGCTATACATCACCTCATGAAATATCGTTGGTTACATATAAGGTAGATCCTGAAACAGGCTATGCCGATATTGAGGATTTAAAAAGTAAATCTTCTGATGATATTTCTGCAATATACCTAGAATACCCCTATCAATACACTGGTGTTGTTGATGTTAACGCAAAGTCTATTGGTGAAATAGCCCATAGTAAAAAAGCTTTATTTATAATGGGAGTAAATCCAACAAGTCTTATGATATATAAAACTCCCGGAGAACTGGATGCAGACATTTCTATAGGAGAAGGACAACCATTGGGATTAGGTCTAAATTTTGGTGGTCCATATCTTGGTATATTTGCAACAAAATGGAACGCAGAATTTGTGAAGCAAATGCCGGGAAGACTTATAGGTATGACTACAACAATAGATGGCTCATCTAGAGCTTTTGCAATGATAATGCAGACAAGAGAGCAGCATATAAGAAGATCTAAAGCTACTAGCAATATAACAACTAATTCTGGACTTAGTGCAATGATAGCAGCTTTTTATGTTTCATTATTAGGAAAGAAAGGCCTTAAAGATGTTGCTGAAGCAACATGGTATAGAAGCCATTATGCTTCTAAGCAACTAAGTTATCTAGGTTTTAAGTCTCCTTTGTTTAAGGGAGAATTTTTTGGGGATTTCATTATTGATGTTAAAACCAACTTCGAAGATTTAAGAAATGTAATGATAAAAGAGGGATTATTATTTGGCATTCCATTAAGCAAATACGTAACTTGGGCTAAGGATTCTTGGGGTTTGTTAAGCTTTACTGAAGTTCATTCTAAATCTGATATAGATCTTCTTTTAGATAAATTAAAGAAAATTAAAGGTGAGTAACTATGTTTAAACAGGCTAAATGGGAGGAGCCTCTCATATATGAATTGGGAAGTGGGAGAGAAGGGATAAGATTTAAAGAAATAAATGATGAATTTAAAAAAATATTAGGAGAAATATCAATACCTAAAGAAATAAAAAGAGAAAATGATCCCAATTTACCAGAATTAAGTGAAGTGGAAGTTGTAAGGCATTATACAAGGCTTTCAGAGATGACATATGGAGTAGACTCAGGTCCAGTGCCTCTTGGAAGTTGTACAATGAAATATAATCCTAAAATATCATTAAAATTATCTACGGATAAAAGACTTCAATTAATACATCCATTACAGCCAGATTCAACAATTCAAGGATTATTAAAAGCGTTATTCGAACTACAAAACTGGCTAGCATTGATAACTGGAATGGATATTTGTACATTACATCCGGCAGCAGGGGCCCAAGGAGAATTGAGCGGAGTATTAATCATAAGAAAATATCATGAGCTAAGAAACAATTTAAACAAGGATGAAATAATTGTTCCAGACTCAGCCCATGGAACAAATCCCGCAAGTGCAGCAATGGCTGGTTTTAAGACTATAGAAATACCTACAGATAATTCAGGAAACATGGACTTTGAAGCTTTCTTATCATCATTATCATATAACACTGCTGGCTTAATGATAACAAACCCAAGCACGTTAGGTTTGTTTGAAGAAAAAATAATTGATGTTGCTAAAGCTGTTCATGAAAAAGACGGATTATTATATTATGATGGCGCAAATTTGAATGGAATATTAGGAAAAGCAAGACCAGGAGACATGGGATTTGATATAGCCCATTTAAACTTACATAAAACCTTTTCAGCTCCTCACGGAGGTGGCGGTCCAGGGTCAGGTCCTGTTTGCATAAAGAATCGTTTAGTTAAAGAAAATATAATGCTTCAAGATTTGTTACCAGGACCTGTAGTTTATTATGATGAAAATGATAAAATGTATAAAATAAGGTGGCCCGGCAAATATAGCCCAGGTTTGATGAAGTCTTTCTTTGGTAATGTTCAACAGTTATTGTGGGCATATACATATATACTAAGCTTAGGACCTCAAGGTTTAAGAGAAGCAGGTGAAATGGCAGTTATAAATACGAATTATTTCATAAAACTGATGAAAGACTCTAAAGGATATTCAATACCTTATGGCAGCAATAGATACAGAAAACATGAAGTAGTATTAAGTGCTGAGCCATTACACGAAGAAACTGGAGTTACAGCTGAAGACGTAAGTAAGGGTTTATTAGATTCAGGATTCTATGCTCCAACAATTTATTTCCCATTAATTGTTAAAGAAGCATTAATGACAGAGTTCACAGAGAGCGAGACGAAAGAAAATATAGAAAACTTTGCAAAAAGATTAAAAGAAATTGAAAATATAGCAAGAAATGATCCAAACGAGCCTAAGAAATGGCCTTTAAATACAGCAGTTGGAAGAATAGATATGGTTAAAGCTAATCACCCAAAAACTATAACGCCTACATATAGGGTTAACTACTTGAGATCTAAAGGATTGAGAGGTCCTTTGCGCTAATTTATAATAACATTTTTAAAAACATAAGATAAATCCAAGTCACATGAACTATAGAGGAACTTATCAAACCTAATTTTTTTGCGGTAAACGATAAAAAGAGACCTACTATAAATGCGGCAATTACTAAAATTAGATTTAACGACACAGAATGAACAATCCCATAAAATACGGCAGAAAAGAGCCAGTTAATTTTTAAATCCTTCTCTATTATTACTTGTTGCAATAATCCTCTCCAATATGCTTCCTCCATAACACCAATTAACGCAAGTAGAAAAATGCTCAGTAAACCTTTTGGAACCAATCCGTACACATCTAAAACCTCTCCTTCTAAACCAAGTTTTATAGACACTATATTCCCGCCATAAAATACCAAATAAAGTATTATTGATATACCTAACGAAGAAAGTAAACATAATACATTACAACTCTTGTATTTTTCTCTAACCTCTTTTTTAGTTAACGATATTATTCCAAGAATACTTGTTGAAGTTGCCATAGCATAAATAAAATGAGAACTTAAAACATCAAAAGTCAAATACCAAAGAATCCAGGGTAGTACTATCATGAATATATCAAACCTTGATATTTTTTTCAATTCAATTACCTCCAATGCTCTATTACCTTTACAAATGAGGCATATTAAATTTAAAAATATTAATAGATACATTTTTCTTCAGAACTCAATTTATTTATAGCTGTGTAGCTTTTAACCACTATAAAAATATATTTACTAGGGAAAAAATTGGTCAGCGATGAAAAATATATAGCAATATTCGGTCATTTTTATCAACCACCACGATTCAATCCATGGATTTTAGAAATAGATTTAGATATAAGTTCTAGACCTTATCATGATTGGAATGATAGAATAACCAAGGAATCTTATTTACCAAATGCCTATGCAAGATTGAAAGATGGAGAAATAATTGAAGATGTAGTAAATAATTACAAAAAAGTAACTTTTTCGTTTGGTCCGATACTATTATCATATTTAAAAGAAAAATATAGTAAACTATATAATTTAATAATTGAAGCCGATAAAGAATCTTCATCTAAGTTATCAGGTCATGGAAATGCCATAGCACAGCCATATGCCCACATAATAATGCCACTCTCATCAAAAGAGGATAGAGAAAGGGATATCTATTGGGGTATAAAATTTTTTGAAAAAACTTTTGATAGATATCCTGAAGGATTTTGGCTCCCTGAAGCAGCTGTAGATAATTTAACATTAGAAATTCTTTATGATTATGGAATTAAATTTGTCATATTAAGTCCTCATCAAGCAAAATCAATAAAAATTAATGATAAGTTTGAAGAAATTAATGAAAAAACATTAGATACTAAAAAAGTATATAGGGCTTTACTACCATCTGGGAATTATATCGGTGTTGTGTTTTATAACAAATGGTTATCAGGTTTAGTTGCTTTTGGTGATCTTCTTAAAAGTGGTGAACTCTTTGCTAGGAAACTAATTGAGTCTTTTGATAACTCTGAAAAGCCCCAATTAGTTAGCATCGCTACTGACGGAGAAACCTACGGACATCATAAACCAAAAGGGGAAGAAGAGCTAGCAAAAGCCTTATCTATTATAGATTCTTATGGAATTAATATAACAAATTATAGTTATTTTTATTCAACCTACGGAGCATCTAATGATATAACAATAAATGAAAATACTTCTTGGAGCTGTCCTCATGGTATTGAAAGGTGGAGATCCAATTGTGGATGCGCATCAGATATTAGACCGGGCTGGACCCAAGAATGGAGAACCCCTCTAAGAAAATCAATAGACTGGTTAAGAGATATGGCAGAAATAACTATACAAAACATAGGTCCTAAAGTATCTAATGATATAAACAAAGCTATATTAAATTATGTCGATGTTTTTTATGATTATAAGGCCGAAAACGTTTCAAGCTTTGTTGAAAATTTTGCGATCAAAGGAGAAGAAAACAAAATAGTTGATCTTCTTAAATTAATGGAAATAGCTAAAAATTCTATTTTAATGCAATCGAGCGATGCTTGGTTTTTTGAAGATATTTATAGGCCTGAGCCTATTCAATCCCTTAGATTTGCAAAAAGAGTTATACAATTAATTGAAGAATTAGCCAATACTAGAGTTGAAGAGCAATTTTTAAACATATTGAAAGATGCAAAATCAAATAATCCTAGATACGGCAATGGCAAAGAAATATATGAAAAAGAAGCTATTCCTGCTTTGATGACAGCAGAAAAAGTAGGTGCAAGCTATGCAATGAGATTACTTTTTGAAACAATATCAAAAGAAAATGATTATTATTCTTATAAAATTATTTTGGGTCCATATAAGAAGCTAGAATTAGGAAGGGCTAAAGCCGTTACAGGAATAGCGACTTTAATTTCTAAAATTACTTGGAGGAGCACACCGATTATGTTTGCATCAATATATTATGGTTGGTATAACTTACATGCTGGTGCAAAGATATTAGTAGATCAAAAGTCATATATTGAATTTGAGAGCTCTGTAACAGAATTTTTTAATAATGGATCATTACCTGATATCATAGACATATTACAAAAAACTTTTTACCCGAATTATTATAATCTGAACAATCTGCTAAAAAATGATCAAAAATTTATTATGGATCATGTGTTGGACTCTGCGATTATAGAGCTAGCAAGACAATATGAAATGCTATATAACAATTATCTTCCTGTTATGGAATATGTAAGAAGCCTTAACTTAAATTACCCTAAAGTTTTTGAATTGCTTTTACAATTCGAGCTCGAAAAATCAATTTTAGAAATTTTAGAGCAAGAAATTATAGACTTTAATAGATTAGAGCAAATAATACAATGGTCTAAAAACTCAGAAGTAAGCATAGACGATTTAGTTCACAGTTTGATTAGGGAAAAAATAGAAAAGGTATTGGATAATTTGATATTGAATCCCCAAGACATAAATTCTATTAATATATTACAAAAACTTCTAGAAATTTCAAAAGGATTAGACATACCTCTTGAATATCTATGGAATGCACAAAACAAGTTTATTTACTTGAGAAACAATATTTTAAGGCACCTAATATCTTCGGAAGATTATTTAATGAAAACTTTAATACCTCAATATAAGATAATTTCAAGTTATTTAAAGATAAGGTTCCCATAGCCTTAAATTAATTTTTAGATGATAAAATAATTAATAGTTTCTATATCAGTTTAAGAGGTTGTTAGCTTTATATACCCTTTTTGCTTTAAATCAATTATTATTCTATAAGACAAACCCCATATAACCATGTTACCTGGTAACATAAAGCCGTTTACGTATCCTCTAATGGGATGAAATACTAATCTAGGTTCCCTAATAGAATCTAAAGAAACCCATATAACATGATCTACTTCAGAGTCTTTTGGTTTTGCATCTATGGGACCCTTTAATATGCCTATTACAGGTAATACTCTTAATTTAGGCTGTGAAGATGTTTCATGAACATCCATTACCCCTAAAATATCAACAAATCTAGGAAAAACATCAGCTTCTTCCCATGCTTCCCTAAGAGCTGCATCTATATATGTTTCATCTTTTTTTATATGTCCTCCTGGAAATGCTAAATCACATGAAAAACGTCCTGAAACCAAACAATTTTTTCTTACCATCAATACTTTGGGAGGATTTCCATATAACAAAACTAAGACTGCTGCATCTATTTTATCAGACGTTTTGACAGCACCTTCCTATACTTTCAATATATTATTCTTCCGTTAAAGCATATATTTTATTCACTTAGATCTATATAAAATAAATTTTTTAATTATTATTTGAATTTTCATATGGGATATAATTATATTCCAATAATATAGTAAATTTAAAATCGAAAATCAATTAATCATTAATAAAATATGACAAAAAGAATGGCAAGCTCTGCCTTTCTGAATGAGGAGTAAAGTTTTAAATTCTAAATAAAGTTTTTTAAATTCTAAAATGTGTTAAGGTATTGTAAAAATAATAAGGTGTGGGGAAGCCAATAACTGGCATGTTAAATATGTGTTAAGTATTCTCGCACAGATACATATCCCTGAGTCCCTGAGAGATAGAGAGTTCTCGGTAGTGAGGGATAGGGGTAATGAGTTGAAGATCTAGCAGTGGTCTACAGTTAAAACTAATGGAGCGGGGTGGCTTTTAGATACTAGCTATGAAGTGATGAAGATAAAGGCGGCAAACTATAAATCTGTGAACCATTCTGGGGGAACCCTCATCCTTTATGGCAGGAGGAGGTCAGCAATTAATTTTTTATAGATTATTAAACATTTATAATTTTTTAAAATGAAAAATTATTTTTAAAATTGTTAATTTATATAAGAAAAGTTAATACCCTTAACTTTGTAATTAATCTATGAAAATAAAATAGCGTATAGCAAATTCGGTGAATCTGATGAAAACATGCGATGTTTGCAAAGTTAGACCAGCAGAGATTTATCAACAACATTCCAATAGAAAGCTGTGCAAAGAATGTTTTATTGAAGATATAAGCAATAGAATTGTTAATGAGATAAAAAGATGGGACATGATAAAAAGCAATGACGTAGTAATGATGGCTCTAAGCGGAGGTAAAGATGGATACGTCATGTTAGATGTGCTAAGCAGATATTTTTCAAAATCAAATAAGCTTATCGGACTAAATATTATTGAAGGAATTCATGGATATAATAAAGAAGAAGATGCAAAATTTTTAGTTAACACAGCTAAGGAGTTAGGAGTTGATATAATTGTTACCAGTATAAAGGATTATATAGGCTATAGCATGGATGAAATATTTAATAAATCAAGAGAATCCAAGAACTATTTCACACCATGCACGTATTGTGGTGCATCTAGAAGAAGAATAATGAATTATTATGCAAGAGAAATGGGTGCAACAAAACTTGCTACAGCACATAATCTAGACGATGAAGCTCAAACAGCTATAATAAACTTAATGAAAGGGGATATAAATAGCTTACTAAAGCAGCACCCAAATGCAAGTGTTGCCGATGATAATATGCTAGTAAAGAGGATAAAACCTTTAAGGAAAATATATGAATGGGAAACAGCTACTTTTACATTTATAAGAAAGTATCATATTCAACAAACAGAGTGTCCTTATATTGAATTAGCCCCTACGCTAAGAGCGATCGTGAGAAGAGAACTTTATAAATATGAAAAAGAAAATCCCGGGATTTTAATAAAATTTATTGAGACTTTAGATCAAATCTTAGACTACATACGTCCCCAAGAGATTTCTACAAAACTAAATAGATGCATAAAATGCGGGGAACCTACGACGTTAGGAAGGAATTTATGCAAACTATGTGAACTTCTATCTAGCATAGGTATTGAAAATCCCAACTATACTCTTAGAATTCCTAAAAAAGTGATTTAAATGAATTGCGATATAAAAATTAAAAATGTTTCAAATTTTTATGGAAGACCAATTTATTACATAAATAAACCAATTCCATTAATGGGTCATATAGCTTTTGGATTAATCGATAGAGGAACTAATATAATACAAGTAAGACCTATTAGCACATGTTTTCATAACTGTATTTTTTGTAGTGTTGATTCTGGCCCTAATTCGAAATTTAGGACATCAGAATACATAGTGGATGAAGAGTGGCTTTTTGAATGGATCAAAAACATAGCGTCAATTAAAAATGATGAAATAGAAGTTTTAATAGATGGTGTTGGCGAGCCAATAATGCATCCAAAAATAATTAAATTAATATCATTAATTAAAAAAATTCCCAATGTATATAGTATTGCGATAGAAACCCATGGAGGATCTTTATCTTTACCTCTCGCAAAAAAACTCGATAAAGCAGGATTAAATAGGATTAATTTGAGTATTGACTCTTATACTAAAGAAAAAGCTAGATATTTGGCTGGAGTAGAATGGTACAATTCATTAAAAATACTTAAAATTGCAAGCGATATAATAAAAGAAACCAATATTGATATAGTATTGACACCAGTTGTCATACCAGAAGAAAACGAAGATGAAATGAGATATCTAATAGAATGGGCTAAGGAAAACAAAGCCGGAGTTAAAAGCAATTATCCAACTGGAATTTTAATACAAAAATTTGAAATTCATCACTTTGGAAGAAAGCCAAAGAAAATAAAGCCATGGTCATGGCAAAGATTTTACTCATGGCTAAAATATCTAGAAAATGAGTACGACTACAAATTGCTTGTAAAGCCTGAAGATTTAGGGTTTAAAAAATCTGTAAAAATAGATGAACCATTTCATGTTAATGATAAAATAAAAATAAAAATTGTTGGAATAGGGTGGCTTAAAAATGAATACTTAGGCGTCGATGAAAATTGTATTAGAGTGATTTCAGTTATATCTAAAGAAAAAATTAATAATTCAACTATAAAGGCAAAAATTATAAGAGATAAAGACAACATATTTGTTGCTAGGCTGTAATAAAGTATAACATTAATTAATTAAAATTCTAAGAATTAAATTTTATCAATATATTAAATTAAGGTTTTCTATCCAACTACCAGGCTCAAATAATTCTTGCTTATCAGGTTCTAACCCCTCATCCAATGAAAAACATTCTTGTTTATATGGACAGCTATTACATCTATTACCTCTTTTAGCATAAGGTAATATATTGCTATATTTTACTAAAAGCATCTCATCTAAGGCCTTCATAAGCATTGAAACAAGTTCAGTGTCTAAATCGAATACTTTTGATTTATTTGGATATCTTATTTCTATTTTAGCTTCTTTTAGATTTTTTTCTCTAATCAAAATTATGCTATATGCGGCCGCTTGCATAATGTCGCTAATCCAAGCCCCTTTGTAAGGAGGTTTAGAACTTTTCCTTTCTATTACGTATGCTGATGATTTATCTATTTTAAATGCATCAGGTCTTCCCCTTATTATTAAATTTCCTAAATCTGTTTCTATGGGTATCTCATACGAATATTTTTTAATTATATCTCTTAGCCTGAAAGCATAGTGAAAAATACTACCAAAAAATAATCGAATCCTAGTTGCGATACTTTTTCTTTTCCTTATATGTGTTTCAAAGAAATAAACCCTTGGACAATAAAAATATGAATGTAACTCACTTGGATGTATTACTGCTTTAGTTTTATTCCTATTATTATCCGTCTTTCTTCTACCTCCCATTCCTTCGAATAGGAATCGTCTGGTGGGCTGATGTAATTTATCGATTTACTTCTAGTTTCATTTTTAATATAACCTTCCAAAGCTTTAATATTATATAAATATTCGTTATCATCAGTTGTTATCCAAGTTTCTATATAAGCATCTACTGGAAGTCCTAATTCTTTTCTCATATATTGAATTCTTCTTATAATATCTCTTGCTAATCCTTCGCTATGTTCTTCTTCACTTACTCTTTTATCAATTGCTATAACTCCAATATCAGATTCTGATACTTCTAACCATTCAGGATAAGTGGCTTGTATTTTGAAATGCTTAGCTTCTAATTTAATTTTTTCTCCATTTATGTTTAATTCGTAATAACCGTTTTTTACTAATGACTGTCCAATTTCTTCTTCCTTGTTTTTTACTTCTTGAACTATCATAGGCAAAATTTTCTTAAAAGAAGGACCGAGCTCCTTATAATTTGGCTCTAATTTGTATATCTTTGCTTGCTCAAAAAACTCTTTTCCTACTACTTGTATATCTTTTACATTTGCCATTTCTTTTATATAAGGTTTCATTTCAATAATTATATCCTTTATACCATTTTCATGAGTTGAAACTATTAAACTTTTTATCGGTAATCTTATTTTAATCCCAGCTTTCATTCTAGCTGACAAAGTATTTTCTATAATTTTCTTTGCTAATTCCATTTTTGATTCTAGCTTCTCATCAATATAGCTTAAATCAGCATCTGGAATTTCTAATAAGGATATACTTTCAGGTAAATTAGGTTCTGCAGATCTAACAAATTTTTGATATAGATATTCGCTAATAAATGGAATTATTGGCGTTGATAATAACAACCAATTCTTCAATACATAATAAAGCGTTGCATATGCGGCTCTCTTGCTAGGTGTATCTTCATCTTCCCATACCCTTTTTCTTATAAGTTTCAGATACCAATGACTTACGTCTTCAACTATGAAATCAATAACTAATCTTGCAGCATTATGAACTTCTAATGATGAATAATATTTGTTAAAATTCCTTATTAGGTTATTTAATCTTGATAAGAGCCATTTATCTTCAATTTCTAACGTAAGATTGTCTAATTTAGTGTTGTTTGGATCAAATTTGTCCAAGCTCATATACATAGATGCAAATGAAAATACATTCCATATTATAGTGAAATTTCTTGAGAGTTGCTCAATTCCTTTCCATGAAAACTTTAAATCTTCCCATGTTGTATTTTGTAGCACATAAAGTCTGACCACATCCCTAGGCTCTTTTGACATTAGTTCTTCAAAAGAGACATAGTTACCAAGGGATTTGTGCATTTCTCTTCCTTGCTCATCCAATACAAAACCATGTAATAAAACCCTCTTATATGGTACACTATCAAAACCAATAACACCACTTCTCAATAAACTGAAGAACCATCCTCTAGTTTGATCATGACCTTCTAATATTAAGTCTGCCGGAGATAGATTTTCATAAAGATCTTTATTTCTAGGATAATTCAGACTTGCATAAAAAGCTATTCCGCTATCAAACCAAACATCTAATACGTCACTTACCCTTTTCATTTGGCCTCCACATTTAGGACATTTTAATATGACTTCATCTATCCACGGCCTATGCATATTAGAAGGTCTTTTACCATTTAATTTTAATATATCGTCTAAACTTCCTATAACTTCTATATGGTGGCAATTCTCACATTCCCATACAGGTAATGGTATTCCCCAAAATCTTTGTCTACTAATTACCCAATCTCTTACATTGCCAACGATATTCATAAATCTGTCCTTTGCCCATTGAGGAACCCATTCTGCATTATTAGCTTCATTAATTAGTTTTTCCTTTATCTTAGAAACCTTTATAAACCATTGTTCTGTTGCCCTTAATAATAAAGGTGTTTTGCATCTCCAGCATACCGGATACCTATGTTTTATTTTACCTAAATGCAGCAATGCTTTCTTTTCCTTTAAATCTTTTAGTATTTCGTTGTTTGCATCAGTTCTAAAGTATAGTCCTGCATATTTACCTGCATCTTCGATCATAAATCCTTGATCGTTAACAAGACTTATTAAAGGTACACCCAATTTACTACCAACAATAGCATCTATTTCACCATGCCCAGGAGCAGAATGCACTAAACCTGTACCTTCACCACTAACAACTGCTTCTGGCGCCATCACAACCTTGTGATATTTCTTAAGTTCATTTTGCGCTTTAACCAACTCCTCTAACGGATGTACATATTCTAATCCTTCAAGCTCTTTTCCTTTAAATTCTTTAATTATTTTATACTCTTTAATTCTAGATTCTTCTATAACTTTATCAAGCCTTTCTTTAGACAATATTAATTTTTCATTATTAGCTTCTATCATAACATAATCTATATCGGGGTGAGCCATGACGAATGCATTAGCAGGCAATGTCCATGGCGTCGTTGTCCATATTAGTAAATATGTATTTTCCTCGTTTTTCACTTTAAACTTGACATAAACCGATGGATCTTCTAGCTCTTTATATTCAGAAACTTCATAATCAGCTAATGTAGTTTCGCATCTTGGGCACCAATGTAAGACATTTTTCCCTCTATATAAAAGGTCTTTTTCATATGCTTTTTTTATCAAATACCACCCTGATTCTATATATGAATCTTCATAAGTCAAATATGGGTTGTCCCAGTCCATAAAAACTCCAACTTCTTGGAAATCTTTTGTCATTGCACTAATGTTTTCCTTTACAAAGGCTAGACATCTATTTATGAAATTATCAACGCCAATTTTATTAACTATATCTTTCTTGTTATTTGAGCCTAGCTCTTTTTCTATCATAACTTCTATTGGTAATCCATGAGTATCAAAACCTGGTTTATCCCATACGTTAAAGCCTTTCATTCTATAATACCTTAGTAAGGTATCTTTTAACACCTTATTCCAAAGCGTTCCTACATGTATTGTTTTTGCATTAGCGTAGGGTGGCCCATCTAAGAAATAGAACTTTTTATTAGAACTATTGCTTTTTTCTTTTATTTTTTTGTATATTTCTTTATCTTTCCAGTAATTCATAACCCATTCTTCTATACTTTTTTGATTATATTTTTCCTTTGTTAATTTATCATCTATTATCAATTTTAATCATCACCTAGTTGTGTCTATAAAATCTACCCTAACATATTGAGAACTCGTCAATGAAGTGATTAAATTCTTTATTTCACCCAAATATGAATCACTATCTAAATATAACTCTATAGCTCTAAACTCATCTATTACATTTGATTTTATAACATTTACCTGAGAATTGTACTTGTCTTTTAAGATTTTCACAATATTTTCAAAGTTTTCATCATTAAACTCTGTAAAATATATCCTATATAGCTTTTTATGCTGCAATCCCTAATCCCTCTCTAAACCTCACAAAATATACACATATAGGTAGAAAATTAATTTTTTGTTTTGAAAAAAGGTACTTGTTAGTACAATCTCTATATTTGCAATAAAAATATTGATATTTATCATTATTTATTATTTTCTATCCATAACCTTTAGTTTTCCCTTTCTTAAATCCCATACGGTTTTTACTAAGCTACCTATCCCTATTCCACCAACAACAAAAATTACTAGTATAAATCCTATGTCTATTGCGTTTAAATTCGGTATTGAAAGACCAGTTGATATTGCAAAGCTATCTATAGATGGCATAAATATAATTAATAAGCCTATTAATGAAAAAGCTATACCTCCATAGTACAGTGTACTCCCTGCAGTCTTGCTACCAACGAATTTAATATCATTTTCTGCATAACCCATTTTTCTCATTATTCCTCCAAAGAAAGCGCCAAGAATAACTTGCATTGTCATAGTCCCTAGTCCATAAAATAGTCCAGGCAAAGGCGCATAAATTAATGATGGTACTTTAGGCGCTAAAATAAAAGTTATTATAGAAGCATATGCGCCAAATCCAAAACCAGCTACTAATCCATGGATAATAGTCATTTTTAATGGCACATCTTTAGGTATTTCAACTCTTTCTGCTTCTTCAGTATGCCTACGAGTTGGTATAAGATGTATATGTATATATTTACCATGCAATACATACGACCCTGCAATTGCCATTAATATTCCTACAACTATATAAACAGGACCATCCAAATTGTAGACCTGATAAATTTTTGCTAAGCCAATATACCCAATAGTTGTTAAAAAAGCTCTTTGAATGGTAAAACCTAAGGAAAACAATAGTCCTGCTAGTAATCCACCTTTGGTACTATATTTGCCTATAGCATAGCTAAAAGTTATTGGCCAAGTATGTTCATCAGGTGTAATTCCATGTAATATCCCTAAAATATAAGATATAAAAATAATTGAAGCTAAAGTTAACGTGCCCGTTGGACTTAATATGTATTGTAATAAGTTCATAATTACTCACCTGTGCACATTATTCCAATAAATATAAATTAAATGTGCACCTATATATTTGTTTCCACATATCATTAACGCTGAAATATAGAATTGTATTAATTTAAATGCAAAAGAAATTTATAAATTATATTTCAAATAATTAAAATTCTGATAATATTTATATCTACTATAAACTAATTAGAATAAGAGGAATAGAAAATGGATAATCCATTTGTAAAGACTATAGATATAATAGCAGACACAATATCAAATGAATTAAAAGTAAATCAAGAAGAGGTTTTCAGATTCTTAATGGAACCGGTAAAAGAAGAATATGCCGACTTCTCTTTTCCTATAAAAAGATTTCTAAATAAACCTGAAGATCTAATATTTAAAATCTATAATAATTTAGACAGCAATAACTTAAAATTAGTTGATATAGAACCAGTATCTGGTTTTCTAAATTTTAAATTTAAAGAAGAAAGATTATTTGAGAAAATTATAGACTATGTAAAAAATGGAGGGGTTATAAAAACTAAGAAATCAGATAAACAATTAACAATAGTTGTTGAACATACTAGTGCGAATCCTATTCACCCTTTGCATATGGGACATACAAGAAATACTTGTATTGGAGACACACTTTCAAGGCTATTAAGTGCTAGAGGACATAAAGTTAATAGAAGATTCTATATCGATGATATGGGAAGACAGGTAGTTATTGCTGCTCTAGGATTTAAGATAATTAATGAAAACCCACTTGAACTATCTAAAAGAGTTAACATAAAACCTGACAAATTAGTCGGTTGGATATATGCTGTTTCCAGCACAACATTAGATGCTTTAGAAGCCAAGAAGAAAAATAATATGGAGGAAGCTGAAAAGCTTGCAGCTGTTTTAACAAAACTAAAATCGCAAGATCCTAGCAATCTCTTTGATAAGCTATTTTCAGGCTTAAGCTCGTTAAGTGATCCAGAAAAAGAAATTTCAAATATTATGCTAAATTACGAAAAAGGTTTGGATCCAGAAAAATCATTAATAAGATCAATGACAAAAAGCGTTTTAAATGGATTTATGGATACTTTAAATAAACTAGATATTAACTTTGATAATTGGGACTGGGAAAGCGACATAGTATGGAATGGTTTGGTTGATAATGTAATAAACTTAGCAAAAAATAACAAATATTTTACAAAATTTAAAGATGCCGATGCTTTAGATATTCCTTCTATAATAAACGAGTTAGTAAAGAATGATCAACAAATATCAAAAATAATAAACTTGCCAAAAGGATTTGAATTGCCTCCTTTAATATTAAGAAGAAGTGATGGATCAACACTATATACTACAAGAGATATTGCATATTCTATTTATAAATTTAATGAAACAAAAGCTGATAAAGTTATTAATGTAATAGGAGCAGATCAGAGATTACCACAGTTACAAATTAGGCTTGCATTACTAGGTCTTGGTTTTAAAAAAGAGGCTCTAAATCTAATCCATTATGATTATGAAATTGTTAGGCTTCCAGGAAAGTCAATGCATGGTAGAAGAGGAGAATATGTTACCCTGGATGAAGTTATAGAAGATATTAAAAATAAGGCTGTAGAAGAGCTTAAAAATAGAAATCCAAATATAAGTAACGATAGTGCAAACGAGATAGCAGAAAAGATAGCAATTGGAACATTGAGGTTTTCCATGGTTCAACTAAATTCTATGAAACCATTAACTTTCGACATATCCAAGGCTATTAATTTAAGAGAAAACAGCGGTCCTTATTTACAATATACATATGTTAGAGCATTGAATATATTAGAAAAACACGGCAAAATAAATTATGATGCAATTAAAAATGATACAATTAATCATAAATTAAGAAGATCGATGTTAATAAAAGCACTTAAGTTCCCATTAATTGCAGCAAAAGCTGCTGATGATTTATCACCCGAAGATCTAGTTAGTTATTTAGTTTCATTATCTGATCAATTTAACCAGTGGTATGAAAACGATAGTGTTATAAGAGAAAACGATTATGGAATCAAAGAAGGGAAAGCGTTATTGGTTGAATTAGTAAAAAATACGTTAGATGAAGGATTATATTTGTTAGGTATACCTAGGTTAAACAAAATATAAAAATTACTAAACATAATTTTAGTTAATATTATAATACAACTTAATCTGTTAAGAAAAAACTAAATAAAAATTATATACCACTATTTTTCCAACTACAACGAGACAGGTGCTAAGAATGGATATTTATGAAATGTTAAATACTGATATCAAAATAAATATGGCATTTGGATATCCAGGATCCGAACCCTTACAACACAAGAAAATCTCTAAAATATTGCATGAATCAATAATTAATGAAGGAGAAGCTGCATTGCAATATACTCCAGCAACTGGGTTGAGCTATGTAAGAAAAACTATAAAAGATTATTTAATTAATAAGGGAATAGTTATGAATGAATATGACGAACTTATTCTTACCCCAGGTGGGATGTCTAGCATATACTATACATTCTTTTCAATATTAAACCCTAAAGACTATATAGTAGTTGAATCTCCAACATTTGCAGGTGCTCTTGATGCAATAAAATTCGTTAAGGCTAAACCACTTCCTATTAATATTGATGAAGATGGATTAAAGGTAGATAACCTTGAATATAATATTAAGAAAGCTATAAATGATGGAAATAAGGTAAAGGCCATATATACAAATCCTACGGCGCATAACCCTACTGGAGTTATTATGAGCGATGATAGAAGAAAACAATTAATAGAAATTGCAAATAAATATGACATCTTAGTTATAGAAGATGATCCGTATGGATTCTTTGTATTTGATACTGATAAAAGGTTTACTAGTTTGAAAACATTAGATAGTGAAGGTAGAGTAATTTACATGGGCACTTTTAGTAAAATACTTGCACCTGGTCTAAGATTAGGATATATGATTGCTCCAAGACAATTTACAAGAACTGTTGAACTTGCTAAACAAATAGTTGATCTTCATTCATCCACCTTGTCTCAATATATTGCTATGTATGCTATTAAGGAAGGCGTAGTTGATGAAACAATAGAAAATGCTAGGAAAGTTTATAGAAAGAAAAGGGATGTACTTATAGAATCTTTGGAAGAATACATGCCAAGCGGTTCAGAATGGTACAAACCTAAAGGAGGCCTTTTTGCTTTTGTGTATTTACCTAAAGAAGTAGATACTACTGAAATGCTTCCAAAGGCTATTGAAAGAGGAGTAGCATACGTTCCTGGAAGAAACTTCTTTGCAGATGGAAGCGGTTCAAATGCTATGAGAGTTAACTTTAGTTATCCAAGCATAGATAAACTTAAAGAAGGAATTAAAATAATTGGAGAAACTGCAAAAGAAATTATAAAGTAACTTAGTGTCATGTCTGTTTTTCAATCTTATTTATAGTATTTAATATCTCATCAATCATTAATCTACCTTTTTCTAAAACATTTTTATGTTTTCTAAGGAAATCTATTCCTTTATCTGTTATATAATATTCTGTAAGCTTTTGACCTCTACTATTACTTTCTCTTTTTGCATTTATCAAACCTTTATTAGACATAACCTTTAACAAAACATAAACATAACCTGGAGAAAGCTCTTCTCCTATTTTCGAGGAAATCTCTTTGTTAATTTCATAACCGTGAATAGGCTTTTCATAAAGCATCTTTAATATCATTAATGAAATTATGCCTTTTAACATCTTTTTTCTTTCTTTTGGCATTTTTTGCACTCTCTTTGTTTAATTTAAATATTCTATCCCTTAAATAATTTTTATTTCTGTAAAATATAAAATTTGTGTTTATATTTTTCTACTATCGGATACTATAGGGATTGAAATTGAAAGGAGCCGTGTTTGATTTAGATGGAACGCTAGCTAGTACAGCTAAGGCCCACAAAATAGCCTGGGAACTTTCTCTAAAACAATTAGGCTTTAAATTAAAAATAGATATGGAATCTTTATTAGGTAAAAGAGCTATGGATATAGCTCTTTTTTTAATAGAAAAAGCAGGAATAAATGATATTAACCAAAAGAATGAACTTGCAAAAAGGTTATTAGAAATTAAAAGTTCTATTTTTGCACCTTATATTATGAAATACGCTGAACCAATGCCTTGCGCTATACAGCTATTAAATACTCTTAAAAAGAACCAAGTAAAGATACTTATCGTAACTTCATCATTAAAAATTACTGCCTTAAAGGTATTAGAAAAAATTAATATTAATCCAGATATTTTAATATCTGGCGATGATGTTATTAGAGGAAAGCCTGATCCAGAACCTACAATTTTAGCCTTAGAAAAGTCTTCATTAAGACCTGAAGATATAATTTTCGCTGTTGGGGATACCATATATGATATCATTTCATTCAGTGAGGCAAAAATAAAGACAATATATTTAACAAATGGTGATATACGTGTACCAATTGATGAAAGTTTACTTAAAAAATACAATGCTATAAAAATAAATTCTCTGTGTGATATTCTGATGAAACTTCAATCATTGCACTTCCAATAAACTTTTATTTTCCTTTGCCCTTTTAGCATAAAATCTTCACACAATTCACCGCTATTCACCATCATGATAAGTGATTTGTATACGCCTTTCAATGAATACTTTCCTAAATCATTCCAAATTTCATATGCAGTTCTTTTTTTATTATCTGAAAACAAATTTATAATGTCCTTCCTTAACTCTGTATATTTTATTGCATCAGACATATAGATTCTTCTTTTTCCAGTAATAATTGCTATTCCATCACTTTCAATCTTTGCCATGGAATACGCAACTGAGGCTAGAGGCTTTAAGTTTAGACCCTTTTTAGACAAATCAATTATAGATTCCAAAGCATCTTTTGATGAAACCTCAGAAATTTTAATTTTATACTTAGAATAATTTAAAATATCTGGCAAATTTGCATAACGTAACTTAACAGCTATTATTTCATATTCTTTAAAATCGTTTCTTATTTCCTTTAACTCTTGAAATCCTTTAGCTATTGCGTAAACTAAAATACCAGACTGCGCTGGCACATATATTTTGTCTACTTTTGGTTTTGTTTCATAAATTTCATAAGAAATCGTCTTTAATCCTTCAATTGTATATGGATTTTCATAAACTAATCCATATTTATCATTTTTTTCCGTAAATAGTATTTCTGAACCAAGTCTAGCTATAATAATGAGATCTTGTGGATCAGCTTGATCTGGTATTACTTTTACTTTTAATTTTACTCCAGCTTTTCTAGCATAATGTGAAAGGGAAATAGTAAAATCTTCTTCATAAATAGTTTCAATGAAATTATGATTAAATAAAGATAATAATAAAGAGGAAGCTCTGTCAGTATAAACCCCTGTCGGATTATTAGTTTCTAACTTACTCAAAATACCGTTAATCCTTTTTATAGGGGTTAAGCCTTCGTTCATAGTTATAATTTTCCAACTTCTTGGAAGCATACATCTATACCTCCAAATCGATGGAGTATTTGAATTGACAATCCATTTAAAATCATCATAAACTATTTGCATAAGACCTCCACACTTAGGACAAAAGAATGTTTCTTTTTCAGTCTCATAACCACATTTAATGCACTTAAACTTATAGTTCTCACTTTTCAACTCTGTCCCCTTATTTCTAATTTTTGTAAATAGTATAGAGTTAAAATAAAAATAATTTATTTCAAACTATAATTCGTTTATTAAAATAGAGTTTGCATATTTTTCCAGCTCATTATAAAACTCTTTTTCATAAGCTATTAATTTTATCATATCAAAATTATCGTTTTTTTCAATAAATTGTTTTATTTCTTCTAAAAGAATCTTTGCCCCTAAATTATAAGGAATTCCCCCTACTCCAGTCCCCATACCAGGAAAAGCTATAGATTTTATTTTGTTTTCTAATCCTAATCTTAACGCAGCTTTTATGGCTAATCTAACATTGGTTTCTGTCGTAATTTGCCCTGGATATTGCATTGTAGGAGAATGTATAACATATTTTGCTTTTAACTTTCCTGCGCTAGTTAAAACTGCTTTACCAATATCTATTGGAGCATATTTAAGTGCTTCCTCTTCAATTTTATTTCCTCCTTTCCTTTTTATAATTCCTGCAACTCCTCCTCCCATAATTAAATAAGAATTTGCTGGATTAACTATGGCTTCGGTCTCTTCTTGAGTTATGTCGCCTACTTTAATAACAATGACTGTATTGTTTAATTTAAACGAACGCATATATGATACCCAATTTTTTAATCCTAATTGGAGGGAAATAAGATTATTTGAAAATGAGTCTAATTAAATAATAGCAAACTTATCCTTGTAATAGAAATAAATTAATTATAACCCATTTAATTCCTCGACTGCCAATGATTTAACATCATCTAAATTTTCAATTATTTCAGTTAATGTATTGTATTGATCTATCAACATATAGGCAAGATGACCCTTAGATAAATCGTATGATTTCTGATCTAAATAACCATGCTTTACTATAATAGCTTGAGCACCTAATTGTATTATTGCGTCCATTGTTACATCTTTACCTATCTTAAATCCAGGATTTTCATATTGCTCAACAACTTCTTGCTCTTCATCTATAATAGCTAATATTTCGCCTTCATCTAGTGGTTTCAAATTTTGGCCCTCATCATAAACTAACGCTATCCTCATATCTAATGCCCAATTATTTTTGTATTTTAAAAGTATATATATTTAGTTGCAACCTTGAATTTAAATATATAGAATCATGTTAAAAATTACTTATTTTTATTTAATAGTTTTAATGTACTATTCCAGACTCTATCATTTATACTTATGCCCTCTTTTAATGCGCCTTCTTTTATTTTGTTTAGAAATTCAATATAGTTAAGAGATTCTCTTACGGTATTAAGATCAACATTCGCAACTTTTCTTGTGGTAGGATCTAGCAATCTTATTATTTCTTTTATCTTACCATCTTTTCCTTCTATTCTATAAACGTCTAATTGCCTTAAGTTTAATAGCTCAATTAACTTCTTATATTTTGTATATATTTTATTGTTCCCTGTCACTTTCGTTTCACCTTCTTTACCTTTGTTATTCTGACACTCACCAATATAAAAGGTTACCTGAAATCAGGTGATATAATGAAAAAAGAATATCTAAAAGTAACATTAAATTTGAACTTAATAGCAAGAGAATTGAGTAGCTTTAATAAGAAATACATAACTATTAAGGAGTTTTCTAAATACTTTGGTACATCTAATAAAACATCAGGAAAAATACTAAAGAATTTGGAAAAAATGGGTTATGTTAAAAGGTATTCATCATCTGCCTACTTTATTATTGGAAACTCTGCCCAATAATATTGATATTATAGATAATAAAATCCAAAAAAATGAAATTCCCAAATATGCTAGCGAGTTAAACTTAATATATGCTATGATAGATAAAATAAATGATATGATAGATAAAGAAAATGCAATAATGCTAATCAATTTTAATCCATACATTTTATCCATTATTCTTCACTTTCTTAAAGACCATTCTCTTTCTATCATAATTTGGTGTTCTTTCGACTTTAGATTCTCTAACTAGTTCAGATAATGCCATTCTTAGAGGTCTTGAATCTCCTTTCCAATCTAGTAATTTTTTTATCTCATCAAAAGTAAGACCTTCATTTTTTTCTAATAAAAATAAAATTTTATTTTTTATATCTTGATCCAAAATCTTCCCTCTTCAAAGGTTTTTATTTTCCTCCTTTAATATATCTCCAACAATCTCAATAGCTTTAGCAAGTAAGTCTTCTTCTATTACTAATGGCGGAGCTATTCTTATTGATGAAACACCAGAGCCTATTACTAAAACACCACGCTTAAATGATTTCTCAAGAATTCTACCCAATTCTTTTGATGCAGGTTCTTTGGTCTTTTTATTTCTAACAAGTTCCACACCAATCATTAAACCTTTCCCTCTAACATCTCCTATTATTTCTAATTCTTCTTTAAGATCATTAAAGTATTTGATAACCATATCACCAAGCTTTGAAGCTCTTTCTGTTAATTTTTCTTCCTTTATAGTATCTATAACAGCTTCCATAGCTGCCAATGCTATTGGATTTCCTCCAAAAGTATTTGCATGACTTCCTTTCTTCATTGAATCCATAACTTCACTCTTTGCAACTATAGCTCCTAATGGCAATCCTCCGCCTATAGCTTTAGCCATAGCTATAATATCTGGAACTACATTCCAATTCTCAATTGCAAACCATTTTCCTGTCCTAGCAATACCTGATTGAACTTCATCATCAACAAGAAGTATTTTATACTTATCTGCTATTTTTCTTAAACCTGGTAAGAAGTTGTCTGGAGGAACTATATAGCCACCTTCTCCTTGTATTGGTTCAACAAATATTGCAGCAACTTCCGTTGGCTCAACTAACTTAGTAAATATCCAATCTTCAATATAATCTAAAACTGATTGACCACATTCCTTAGGATCATCAGTATTAAAAGGACACCTATATGTATAAGGATATGGTACGTGAACTACTCCTGGAACTAATGGCGCATAATGTTCCCTATAATGTGCTTTGCTTGCAGTTAAAGATAATGAACCCATTGTTCTTCCATGAAATGCCCCTAAAAATGCAATAATATATTGTCTTTTACCTTCATGATAATATCTTGCTATTTTCAAAGCCCCCTCTATGCTTTCAGTTCCACTATTTGTGTAAAATACTCTTCCATTTTTTATTGGAACAACAGACAATAGTTTTTCTGCACTTCTTACAGCCTCTTCATAATAAAAATCGGTTAAAGAATAATGCTGTAACTTTTCTGCTTCACGTTTTATTGCCTCAACAACCTTGGGATAATTATGGCCTAAAGCCATAACCGCAATGCCAGCATTCATATCTACATACTTATTGCCATCAACATCTTCTACAACAGCTCCATGACCTGTCTTTATAACTAAAGGATACCATCTAACGTATGATTGCATTAACAATTTTTGATCTTTTTCTATTATATTTCTAGCCTCAGGTCCTGGAGGTTCAACTCTTATATCCGGAACTCTTTCCATGAACTCTCACCCTCCTATTAATCTTATATAAGATTAGAACATTATATATATTAGGGGTTAAAATGAACGAGTATGAATTTGAATTAATTGAAGAATATTATTTAAATGGAGAACATAGGTTTAGATTGAAAGAAAAGAAATCTAATCTAATATTCAACGTTTCTGCAGATAATATAAAAGAAGCAGCCAAAAAAGCTAGTCAAATGCTATCAAGTCTAAAAAATCAATAAAATATTTTTAATTAAAGGCTTGAATAAATTAATTTTTGTTAAATTTTTTATTGCTATTAGACTGATATTGCGATATAAAATTTCTATAAAAATTAATTTATTCAATAAAATTAATCAACTAAAATTATGGCTTTCTATATTATTTTCTTATCAGATATAATAGATTTTGATTCTATAGTTCTATGAGGCCATATACTAGAATTGATTATCTGAGTTTCATCTCCAATTATAACATTGTTGCCTAAATGACTATTAATTATTTTTGCATTCTCTCCTATTTTTACATGCCTTCCAATTATACTTTTTTCTATAATAGCACCATTTTCTATAAGACTTCTATCCATAATAATGGAATTTCTGATTTCATTTTCACCTTTTATTACAGTATAATTATCCACGACAGATGAAAACATTTTTATATTCTCTCCTATTTTTACATGCCTTCCAATTAAATTCTTTCCTTCAAACTCAACTTTATTTGTTGCTATCTTTTCAATTAGTTCTATGTGATCATTTTTTGACCTTTTACTCTTTCCTTGCATATATACATTTTTATATGTGGTTTCTACATCAAGTCTTTCTTTTTCTATATTGTTCAAAAGATAATATGATGCTTCCATAAAACTATCTAAAGTTCCTACATCAAACCAATAACCATTACTAACATAACCCATAACTTTATATTTCTTAAAAATAAGGTATGGTATTACATCCTTTCCAAAATCTCCTTTTCCTTGTTTAAGCATCTCATTAAACTCTGAAGACTTCAAAAATTTAACAAAATCCTTCGATAATACATAAATTCCCGTGTTTACTAGTCTAGAAGGCAACTCTTTAGGATTGCTAGGCTTCTCAATAAAGTTTTCAATTTTCATGTTCTCATCAACTTTTGCTACACCAAATTGCTTTAATTTTTCTGGGTCAGTTATTTCTTTCAATACTATTGTCATAAAGGCTTCGCTAGATTGATGATATTTATATAAATTGTTAACATTAATACTTGCTACCGTGTCACCTTGAATTATTAATACATCGTCAGAAATATCATAATAATCGACCATTATTTTTACCGAGTGAGCATTACCAATACTATCCTCGTTTGGCTGATATCTTATTTTTATTATTTTATTTTCACCTTCAATTTTAATTCTAAATCTTTCTCCAAGATGATCATAAACATCTCTGTAATTATAAAAACCACTTACTCCCAAAAATACCTCATTAATTCCTCTATATGCTAGTTCAGATAATGTAAAATCTATAAGAAAATTATTTAAAAACCTAACCATAGGTTTAGATGTATCAACTGTTAAAGGATAGAGTCTTGTCCCTAAGCCTCCTATGGGTATCAACGCTTTTTTTATTGAAGTGATTATTGCTCACCTGTTATTTATTATATCAAAAAGCCCTTATATTCTAATTCTTCTATTCCTGCATATATTTTTAAAACAATATTATTTGTTTTTATTCAAAAATAAAATGTATTAATTCATAAAAATTTTTAAACAATATCTAATGTTTTGTAATAGGAATTTCCATTAATTTATTATAAATTATTTTTTATTTAATATTATTTAATATAATGATATATATTATTAAAAATCAAAGCACCTATAATCGATGTAAGCAGCGACATTAAAACTATAGACGAGAACTCAACATTATTCAATATAGAATAGGTTAATCCTACATTAGCCACTACTAATCCTATTTCACCTCTTGGTATCATACCTGTTGAAATTGCAAAACTTGATTTATGATTTTTAGTGGTAATAAATGCAAAAGGATAGATCCCGAAAATCTTAAAAACTATAGCTATAGCAGTCAAATAAAGGCTTAAAAATACCCCTAAAAACGATAGATTAATCAAATTGACCTCTAAACCTACAACAACAAAAAATATTGATCCAAATATGCTTAACAAATCATCTATATTTTTTCTTAAAATTGTAACCTTTTTGCTTTCTGCCATCGATACTCCAGCAATATAGGCAGCTATTATTGGAGAAAAACCTAGGGTAGTCATAATTGCTGTCAAACCGAAAATGGTTACTAAAGAGGCTTCAAAAGCATATTTATCATTAATCTTATTAAATATTTTAGGTATTATAAAAACAGATGTAGCAAATATAATACCCCATGCAATACTGTAAAAAAACACAATCCTTATTATGTGAGCATAGCTAAAACCTCCTAACGTACTTATTGCCAATGCAACTGATAAAATAATTAGTGAAATTACATCATCAAATGCCCCAGCAGTTAAAATAAAATCTATTCCTTTTCCTTTCAAATTCAATTCTTTGATCAATGATGAAACAACTGCAAGGCTTGTGGCACCTAAAGCAGATCCCATAATTATAGCTACATTAAAAGCGACAAAAAATTTTAATAAAAATGTACCAAAAATAAACGGCACAGTTGCACCAAAAATAGCCCCCATTATTCCCCATATGCCAGATGATTTTAATGATAATATACCAGATTCTAATCCGCTTGAATATATAAGCAAAATTACTGAAAATTCTGAAAATAAAAGCACATAGTTATTAATGCTGAAGAGATTTATGTTAATGATTTTATTTATAAAACCCCCAATTAAAAAGGGAGATATTAGGATACCTATCAAAAGTTCACCTACAACCTTAGGAAACCTGTATTTAACTGATATACTCCCCATCAACGCAGCAAACAACATTATTAACGATATTTCAAGTAGAGCTATTAGTACTTCACTAAGCATTTATTTTCCCCAAAAAAAATTAAATTCCTTGTAAATATAAGCTTTTGTAAGCTATTAAAATATTAAATATTTTACGATGTTTACAAAAATTCTAACTTTTCGAATAAAAATTTAACTTAGAGCTAATTAACAAATTCATTTAAAATTATTTTTAAAAAATTATTAAAATATTGTTTCAAATCTAAATAAATCCTTAAACATTTATTAAAATATTGAAAACATTTAGTTTTCTTTAATTTTATTTATTCGTTTACTTATAAACAGACAACAAAAATAGCAATAAAGTTTTAACGTAAAATAGAAGAGAATAGATTAAGTTCACTAAAACTTCTTTCTTATTGGTGAAAAATATGAAAAAATGTATTGTCTCAGGTGGTATACTTATTGAAAAGGATAAAGTTTTGCTTATTTATCATGAAAAACTTAATAAGTGGTTATATCCTGGAGGTCATGTAGAACCTAACGAAACACCCAGAGAAGCCGCTATTAGAGAATTTAAAGAAGAAACAGGTTTAAATGTTGAAGTTATAGGTGAGAAAAATAATTTATCATCAGAAGATGCCATAGAAGAACCAAAACCTATAGCAATAATGTATGAAACTGTTAAATATCCCAATGAAACACATATGCATTATGATCTAATATTTTTAGTTAAATTTATAGACGGAGAACTTAAAAATGGAAGATGGTTTGATAAAAACGAAATAGATTCTATCGATACTTATGAAAACGTTAAAAAAATATTAAAGTTCGCCTTCAAATTTCAAAATGTTTAGGCTATATTAAAAATGTTATAATTTAAATCCTTATTTACATATTTAATCTCAAAGGAAAAATAAAAATTATATGGGAGGGCCAAAACTATTGGTTAGCTTTACTGAAGGTAAGAAAAGATCATTCATAGCAGCCTTAATATACATAATCCTAGCTATATCAAAAATTTTACTGGGTATAACTTTTGCTAGCTTGATAATATTTGCTGATGGAATACACAATATAGCTGATTCTTTAACCGGATTTGTTGTATATATTGGCCTATTCTTTGCGGAAAAATATCCTTCCGATAAATACCCTTTTGGTTTGTATAAAGCCGAAAACCTAGCCTCTTTGTTTGTTGCTGTAGCAATAGCCTATGCTGGATTTGATATAATCATGCAATCCGTTTTCACAAAAGAAGGTAAAATTAGTATGCCAATGTTATTAATTAGTGTAGAATTGGTATCAGCATTAGTAACATATTGGTTGACGAGATATTTGCTCTCTACTCCTGGAATCAAATTAGATGCAATTAATGCAGAAGGAGTACATTCATTACAAGATGCTTTAACTAGTATTGCAGTAATAATAGGAATAATTGGTGAATGGTTTAACATAATTTATCTACCTGAAATAATAGGCATTGGCATTGGAGGATATATCTTGTTACAGTCATATCAAATCGGTAAGGATTCTGTTCTTACATTGTTAGATAGAGGAGATGAGAAAGCAACAGAAAATATAAGAAAAATTGTATTAAGCATAGAGAATGTTATTGGAGTCCATGAAATAAAAGTTAGAAAAGCTGGCCCATTCCTATTTGTTGCCATGCATCTAGAAGCGCCACCAGCTTTTAGTGTTAAAGATGCGGATAAGCTGGCAGATATAGTTGAGGAGAAATTAAGAAAAGAAATACCATCATTATTATACGTTTCAATTCACATTGAACCTGGTTCATATACAGGAAAGTGGAAGCTAGCTATATTTGAAGATGAAAACAGCATGGTAGCAGATAGCATAGAAAAAATTAAAAGAATTAAAATCCTGAGCACACCAGATATGAATATAGAATCGATAATAGATAACATTAATCTAGCAAGAGGAAATGTTAGTAACGTTTCACAAATGTTAAGAGATAAAGGAGTTAATGCAATTATATATGCTGGTAATGAGAGTTTGCTAGCATTAAAGGCATATGGGATAGAAGTTTATTACACTAACGAAAAAGACGAAAAGGAAGCAATTAATTTATTCAGAGAAGGAAAACTTGTTTCTAAATAACTTAAAGAAGACTCACATTTTAAATATAAAATGCATTAAATGATTTATTTAATTATATGTTCTTAGGATTAGAAATTTAAACCCAGAATCATTTGTTTCAAAAGGCAAAAACAGAGGGGCGGATGAGTTGGAACAGTTTTAGAAGCTATTGATGTTGCGTTTGCATATAACAATCGTACTATATTCAATCATATAAACTTAGAGGTAAGAGAAAATCAAATAGTTTCTATAATTGGTCCCTCTGGGGTTGGAAAATCAACCTTGCTTAGAGTCTTAGGAGGATTTTTAAAACCAACGGAAGGAAATATCTATTTACTTAAACAAAAAATAACTAAACCAACTCCAAAAATAATGCTAGTACATCAATCAATAGTAACCTTTCCCTGGATGACTGCCCTTGAAAATGTAATGCTTGGTCTAAAGCATAGAAATCTGCCTAGAAACACTGCTAGAGAAATAGCTAAGCAAATGTTGGAGACTGTTGGTTTGGAAGGATTTGAAAATTTTTATCCTAAAGAACTTAGCGGTGGTATGAGACAAAGGGTTGCTATAGCAAGAGCATTAGCAGCAGACCCTCTTATTTTACTTATGGATGAACCTTTCGCTCATTTAGACGAATTAACGGCAGAATCTCTTAGAAAGGAGCTCTATGATATCCTTTTCAATGTAAATACTACTCTTAAGGGAGTTGTTCTAGTTTCACATAATTTAAATGAAGTTGTTGAATTATCTGATTTTGTTTATATTATAAATGGACGTCCTGCTACAGTTATAGGTAAAGTTAAAATAGATTTGGACAGACCAAGAAATCCAAGAGATCCTAAGTTTTTTGAATATACTGACATGCTTTACGATTATACTATTCCATCAAGGTAGAGATAATGAACATCTATGAATTAATCATATTAGCGACATTAGCTTCTACTGGGAGAGTATTTGGATTAATTTTATTATCAATAGTTACAGGCTGGATTTTTGGGTATATTTCAATAAAGAGTAAATTGTTTGAAAGCATATATATAGGTTTAAACGAGATATTAGAATCGGTTCCTGTCATTTCATTTTTCCCTGTAGTCTTGGTATTCTTTATATATCATATTGGCGGCTATATAGGGGCTGAATTGTCAGCAGACTTCTTAATTTTTACAGCAGTTGTTTGGAATATTTGGATGGGCATCTATCAAGCTTTTAAAACAGTTCCATTACCGATGCTAGAGGCTATCGAAAATCTAAGGATGGGTTTAATTGATAAACTTAGGAATTTATACATACCATTCTCGATACCCAGAATTGCTGCAAATTTGATACCTTCATTTACCGATGGCTTTTTCTATATTACAGTAAGTGAGGTATTTATTGTTGGCACAACATCATTTCATGTCTTCGGTATTGGTTCGCTAATTGTAAATCTAATAAATAGTAATTCTCTAAAACTAGTTTATTTTTCATTGATAATCCTAGGTATTGTAGTTGCTATAACAATTTTTGGTCTAAGAGAATTTGTAAAGCATGCAGTCGCAAAGTATTCATTAGAGAGCGAAATACCTATACCAAGATATAATAGACCTAAGTATTTAGCAAAGTTTTATTCCCCATTAACAACTCCTGCTAGAAGAATAGGTAACATTACCACCAGATATTTATCTTCTCCCATGAGAAGAACGATAAGATTAAAGAAATTAGAAGAAGAAAAAGAAAGCGGAAACTTAATTTATAGAATTTTAGGTGCTATAGTAGGTTTAGCTATCCTGTCTTTGCTAATATATGGGGTCTTTAGTATATTAATATCAACAACGTACAAACTTTGGATTTATTTACTAAATAACTCATTGTACATATTAATAAATTTAGCATATGATTATATAAGAGTAAGTTTAATTGCCGTAATTTCTTTTCTAATTTCCCTATTTGCTGCTTATTATTTAGCGTTGCATAAAAAAGCCGAAGCAATAGCAATTCAAGTTATTCAGGTTGTTGCCGCATATCCTTCTCCCGTTTATTTTCCAATAATTTATGCAGCAACTTATGCGATAATAGTAAGATTTTTAAACTATTTATCTGTTGAATTTTTTGTATTATTACTGGGATTTTTAAGTACATTTTATTATTTATTTTATGCGTTATGGCTTGGAATAAAGGCAATACCTCAGGAATATTGGGAGGTCATGGATAATTTTAATTTAAGTTATTGGCAAAAAATGAGGTATATTATACTTCCGTCAACGTTTCCATATATGATCAGTGGTCTTACATCTACAATAAACAGTGCATGGGGAGGATTAATGATAGGCGAATATTGGCTTAATTTAAATGGTCACAATTTAGAGGTAAGACATGGATTAATGAAATTAATAGATATTTGGACATATGAAGGTAACATTACATTAGCTGCTTGGGCCTCATTTTTGTTTGGCATAGTTGTTATAATATTTGCTATATTATTCACTAAAAGAATGATGGATTTAGCCAAGGAAAAATATGTTATGGAAGAAGGAATATTTGCTGCATAATCCAAGAAATAATAATTGCTAAATTTTATTAAAACGATCAAAAGATTTCAATATTTAAAATATTGATTACAACTTTTGTTATGTTTTAATATATTGCTTAATATATTCGTTTATCAAATTATCAGGATCAACGTCGTATGCAATAATTATTGTTTTGTTTAAAGAGCTAAACGCTGATACCATTCTAGGACCCATACCCACCGTTATAATTACATCGACGTCTTTAATCGCATTTAAAATATCTAAATGTCTCCTTGCTTCTTCAGGTGAAGTTTCATTATCATTTTCATGTCCATGATGATGTTTACGATGGCCATGAAAATCTTCCGCATAACTTCTTTTCCTGAACTCTTTATTAATAACTTTATTACTCGATAAATCCACATGATAAACTAAAAAGCCAAGAGATCTTCCAAAATGATCAGACATAGTTTCCCCATCATCTGAAGGTATAGCTATTTTTATTATTTTTCCTTGATCCAATCATATTCACCTACATAAATAATTTATCTATTTCAAATTATAAACTTTAGTATTTATGATGCATCAATATTAAACACAGTTAGTTTATCATTTTTAGTCTAATTTTGATATATGAAAATTTCGTTAAATTTTAGACTATTTCAAATATATGAAAATATATATAAAATTATAAGAAAAAGGTTTTGCAAATAGCCAATAGGGTTTAAATTGAGATGGCTAGAGATTAATTTAGAGATAAAAAACAATGATCCTGAAATGATAAGAAAGGTTTTTGCAAATTTTGTCTACTTTTTAGTAAAGGATTTTAAAGAGATATCTAGCAAAAAAGGTTCATGGCATTATATCTGGGAATCTATTCCATGGACAAGTACATTAAGGATAAGGTTTTATAATAGTAACGATATCATTGAAAAAATGAAGCAGAAATTTGAAACAGAATATGATAATTTTAATAAATCAAATCCAGATATACTAGGACAATATATTTATGGAAATAATGGTGAGGAAGGAGAAGAATATGAAGGTGAAGCAAACTATTACGGAACTAGAGGATGGAAATTAGTTATGAAAATGCTTGAATTTGGCTCAGAAGTAGCACTTGAACTTATAAAAAATAAAGATTTACTAGAAAGTGACCAATATTCTGGCTCTTATCCCGGCAGTATAGATCTATATGCAGATAGGTATGTTCATTTATTTTTAAATCAACTTAATTATTTCATAAAAGAAAGTGAATTTCTTATGAAGCAGCTCCCATTTAGGTATTACATAGAAAAAAACGGAATGACCCCCCAAGAAGCATTTTTAGTAGAAACTGATATCATGATCAAAAACTATTTAGAGAAAATCTCTAGCAAATATAATCAAAGGCGTATGACGTTAATGCGTAAAGAGGACTAATTTAAATATTCATGGAAAAACTTTCTAAATTTAATATCTAAAAATTTTATAATTGTTAATTTTTAATAATATTGGGACATTTTCTTAAAACCTCATCTACATTTCTTATCATAAGTGTATCCAATAGCCATCTGTTAATGTCTTCTCTATGTTTTTCCGCATAATTCTTTGGTAAATTTTTAGTTATTTTTAAAAATTCCGATAAAGAACATGCTCTACCTAAATTTTTACCATTATCGTTAAAATAAAAACATAGCTCATCGGGTAATACCATATACCTTAGAAAATCACACAATTTCTCATTAACCTCCTCTTTAATCTTTAACCCGAGCAGATCTAACGCTGTTATAAATGAATGAAAGGCTTTCTCATATCCTCCCATAGGGTTAAAATAATTATGTACATCTCCCGTTGGACCGTATTTTGTTGCCATATAATATAAATGATCACTAATAGTTAATTTCCTATATGTATCTAATATTTTACCTCCAAGAGCTTTTGAATAATAATAAAGCCTCCTAAGAGAATTAAATGCATCCCTTTGCAAAGGATTTCCTAACCATGCACTTAAATCTCTTTCATCTGCCCAACTAATTGTTCTCCATGGAGGTACATCATAATAATCCTGAGCTTCTTTTGCTTCACTAATATTTGCAAATTTTAAATGATTAAATTTTAATATTTCTTTTGGTAAATAATCTAAAAATTCGTATATGCCTGTAGAAGGATTATGATGTTCTCCAAAGGTTTCATAATCTATTGCTATTAGCAAAAAATCTCCAGGGGTTGAATTAATCCAATAAGAATACTTTTCCGCTGTCAAAGGGTATTCCTCCCAGTTTTTATTGCTAAACCTAAAACCTATATCATCGCTTAGCCTGTAATTTCTGAGAACAATTTTATGACCGCATAATGGATTCTTATATATTTTATTTGATGATCTACCGTTTAATATATAATCGACTCCTTCAGTAACTACAACTTCGTATCCCATGTCTTTTAAAAAACAACCTATGTCATTATTGTATATAAATTCTGTGTTTTCTGCAGATTTCGGTTTATAACCTATATTTTCTTGGATTGAATCTGCTTGCATCTTTATTTGATCATAAAATTCTTTTTTGTCAATAAACCATGATAATGAATGATAATAAGTTTGAGCCAAAAATTCCACTCTTTCTGAGCTAGCTAAGTCCTGGAATAGTTTAATCACATCCTTGTTGCTTTCTTTAAGTTGTTCTAATAAAACCCCTGATATGCTAAAGTTAACTTTAAATCCATTATATTTTTCTATATTATTTTTTATAATTTTTGTTGCGTATCTATAAGTTTTTTCTATAACTCTATTCAATATTACTTTGTTATTGTGATTATCAAAAATATCATTTAAATTATTAGGTATCGAAGTTGGTGGAAAATCATGCAACTTCTTTAGCCTAATTGGCTGATGCATTTCAAATAATAAAGCTATATCCAAGGCATGCACCTTGTTTAATAATGTTATTAAGAATTAAAATTTATTTATGTTATAACGTTCTATAATAAGACATTATTCTTGCCTTTTCATAGCATGATTTTAACTGCTCAATTTGGTTATCAATCCTAAAATTTTTATCAACCTTATTTATTGCATTAATTCTAATTTCTTCAGGAAGCATATTATTTTTTAAAACAAAATCCCTAATTGAGTCTATAGGTATGTTATTAAAATTCTCAAACCACATTAGATTTGCAAAAGATTCCATGGCTAATCCAAGCTCATAAGTATCTTCAGGTTTAACGAGTATACCATTGCCTTTGCCACCTCTAATATCATCAATTATTTCTTTTAATCCGCCTACTGAATTAGCTATGACAGGAGTCCCTTGAGATAATGACTCTATAGCAACTAATCCAAAAGGCTCCCATCTTGAAGGCATTACCAAAGATGCGGAAACTCTAAATAATGCTTTGTAAGCATCTTCGTTGATTTTAGTTGTAGTTATTATTGCTCTTCCTTTTCTTTCTTCCAACAAATGTTTAATGTATTGTTCATAGCCGTAATCTCCTACTGATACTCCAAGTATAACCAGATTTACTGAGGGTGCATAGTCCAAGGCCCTTATAGCCAAATCTATTCCTTTCTGAGATGTAAGCCTTCCTACAACCAGCATTATAGCCTTAGAGGAATCATATATATCATAGCCAGTCCAACTTGAATTTCTAATATATTCCTTGATAATATCCCATGCAATTTCTTTTCCGACAAAACCATACTTTTCTTGAATCCATTTTTCAACTTTTTTTATATCCCAATCTGTTGTATTATATACAACACATGACTTTCCTTCGATCCAATCACCATATCTAGAAAAAAGCTCTTCCCTTAAATAAGATCTGCTCACTGTTGAAATATAATCTGATACATAAACACCAAAAGCTTCTACATTACCATTTAACTGATTCCAAAGTTTTTCATATTGTATTGGTTCATGTTTAGAAACCCTCCATATTTTATGATAGTTGTTATCTAAACCTGCCCACTTGTCTGACGCGTAATGCCAGGGAAAATTAGGGGAACCTGATAAATGTATAGTATAAACCAATGGTACTGAAATGCCTCTTTTTTCAAGCTCATCTCTCAACGCAACTCCAGGTAATACTGTATGCCAATCATTTATATGGATTAAATCGGCTGGATTTTCATGCCATGCCAATATTTTTACTGATCTTGTAAGCAATGCTGATTTTTCTTCTACATTAGAATAAACATTCCATGAATCGAAAATTATTCCAGTAGAATAATCAAGCCCTTTAAATAATATTATTTTAATTCCATTAATATTAGCTTCTTCGGCTCCAATACAATAACTATAATTCTTCCCATCCAAACCAATCCTTTCGCCGCAAGCTGTAAAATTTAATGGAGTAAAGTTATATTTTGATCTAATCGATAAATCCAAATGTCTACCATGAGATGGCATTATAATTGTTACATCTATTCCTTCTTTACTTAATGCTTTTGAAAATTGATATACTGCCTCGCCTAAACCACCTACTTTAACTATAGGAGAATATTCGAACGTTATTATCCAAACCTTTCTAATTTTTCTAGGCGCGATCAGTTTATAATTTTGCAATTCTTTTCCCCTTAATTTGTGATTAGTATAGCTTAAAAGAATTGTATAGGATAAATGGGACTCTTAAATGGATTATTCATTGTTTTAGGTAAGCAACCAAGGATATATGTTCTCAAATTATTCTTAAATCTAAATTGTATCTTCCTAATTCCAGTAATTCTAGTAAATATGTTTCCAGCTATAAGCCACAATCTATCCCAATAATTCCTTCCAGTTCTTGCAGAATTATGTTTTATCTTAGGGCATCTCACTCTTACATAATTTTCTCCTAAAATATAAGGAGTATGACCATATCTAGCGAATACAATTTTTATATCTTTAATTTTATCCACATTATACTCACATAAATCATAATGAACTCTGGCATATGCCATTAATAAATTATATTTGTCTTTTTTCTTGTTAAAAATAAATGTAATGGGTTCTAATTCACTTTTTCCGTCTCCAGATTTAAAGGAAAACGAAAACCAATTATATAATGTTAAAGAATATAGTCTAAGACTATTGCCATTTGATAATATTGAAGGCCAAACATAAACTGCCACATCATTATCAGGATTTACGTTTAAAGGTAATTGATATTCTAAATTATATTCAAATATCAATTTATTAAACAAGTCTGAAGCTAATTTTTTCAAGTCTAAAATATAATTTATTATATTCTCTTTTGCAACCCCCCTTTCTATTTGATCCTTTAATTCACTTAAACATGTAGGAATGTAACCCTTTGCATCATTATTATTTTTATAATTCTTAATACATTCATCTATAAGCTTTTTTGCCCAAAGCTCATCATTTTTTTCTTTATTCATTGAAATCATTACTTAATCATCCTACCGTATAATATATTCTTTTCTTTACTTTACCTCTATTCTCAACGTTAATAACTTTTATCTTGCCTATTTCACATGTATTTTTAACATGAGGACCTCCATCGGCTTGAATATCAATGCCTGTTATTTCGACTATTCTAAACTTGTCCACACTAGGAGGCATCTTTTCTGCAAGCTTTATAATCCCAGGAATCTTTAATGCTTCTTCTCTTGGCAACCAATATACCTTAACTTCAACACATTTTTGAATTAAATTATTGCTTTCTTCCACAGCATCTAGTAATGCTTTCTTCCAATCACTTACATTAGTTAAGTCGAAGTCATCTTTGGCTGACTCATAATCTATATGACCACCTGTTATCTTAGCTCCATATTTGCTATACATAACAGAAGAAAGTATATGGCTAGCAGTATGTAATTTCATCATAGTATATCTTTTTTCCCAGTCTATATAACCTTTTATTTCATCACCTATTGAAATATTATTAGTGTTTTCCAAATAATGAGCTACCTCATCATTTTCCTCCATTTTAACGTCTATAACTTTAATCTTATAACCATTCTTTTTTAATTCAATAAAACCTGCGTCTGCCGCTAATCCTCCAAAAGGGCCCGGATGAAATGCTGTTTGATCAAAATAAACTTTGTTTCCATCAATTTTAGTAACTTTCCCTTCAAATTCTTTCATATATGAATCTATTTGAAATAACAGTTTTGTGGCCATTTTCTTACCTCAACTTAAGTACTATATTACAAAAATAAAACGTTTACCATTTTATAAAGAGCCGCCGGCGGGACTTGAACCCGCGACCACTGGCTTTCCCTGCGATTTCGGTCTTGCACATACGAGGCCAGCGCTCTACCTACTGAGCTACGGCGGCCCATTCTGATCTTATTATTAAAACTGCTTTAATCTTTTACTGAAATGGGACAGTTTTCTGTATCCCACTATGTGTTCATTATGAATAGTTTATATAAAACGTTTTACTAATCATTAATAGATTTAAATCTTTTCTTACCTGTTAACTTTGGTGAAAAAAAGTTGGTAGATTACTCAGGTAAAATATCTTATAGATCACAATCTTTGAAGCCTTCTGAAATTAGAGAAATCCTAACATTAACAGAAGGTAAAAATATAATAAGCTTAGCCGGAGGCTTACCTGGACCAGAAGTTTTTCCAAAACAGCAGCTAGCAGATATAGCAAAAAGAGTTCTTGAAGATTTAGGAGATAATGCATTACAATACTCACCAACTTTAGGTGTTACACCATTTAGAAATGCCGTTGCATCATTTGCACTTTCAAAAGGGGTTAAGGTTAACGAAGATGATAGAGTTGCAGTAACAACTGGAAGCCAAGAAGCAATATATTTAATTGGTTTATCATTAATTGATCCAGGAGATAATATTATAGTTGAGGCACCAACATACCTTGCAGCACTAAATGCTTTTAGATTCTTTGGTGCTAACTTCATTTCAATACCACTAGATGAAGATGGAATGAAGGTCGAAATGATAGAAAGGGAAATTAAAAAAGCAAAGGATTCAGGGAAAAAAATAAAAGCTATATATACAGTTGCAACTAGTCATAACCCTACTGGAGTTATTATGAGCGATGATAGAAGAAAACAATTAATAGAAATTGCAAATAAATATGACATCTTAGTTATAGAAGATGATCCGTATGGATTCTTTGTATTTGATACTGATAAAAGGTTTACTAGTTTGAAAACATTAGATAGTGAAGGTAGAGTAATTTACATGGGCACTTTTAGTAAAATACTTGCACCTGGTCTAAGATTAGGATATATGATTGCTCCAAGACAATTTACAAGAACTGTTGAACTTGCTAAACAAATAGTTGATCTTCATTCATCCACCTTGTCTCAATATATTGCTATGTATGCTATTAAGGAAGGCGTAGTTGATGAAACAATAGAAAATGCTAGGAAAGTTTATAGAAAGAAAAGGGATGTACTTATAGAATCTTTGGAAGAATACATGCCAAGCGGTTCAGAATGGTACAAACCTAAAGGAGGCCTTTTTGCTTTTGTGTATTTACCTAAAGAAGTAGATACTACTGAAATGCTTCCAAAGGCTATTGAAAGAGGAGTAGCATACGTTCCTGGAAGAAACTTCTTTGCAGATGGAAGCGGTTCAAATGCTATGAGAGTTAACTTTAGTTATCCAAGCATAGATAAACTTAAAGAAGGAATTAAAATAATTGGAGAAACTGCAAAAGAAATTATAAAGTAATGGTTCCCTGCTCCAGACTATCATCATTTTTCAGATAGCTTTTTTCGGACATCCCATTAAATATTACTAGTTTCCTATTATATTATTATATGATAGCCTCTTTAATATACAAAAAGAAAACCTTTGCGAATAACACTTATCATCAATAACGAAGGATTCTATTATTAATATTTTCACATGATTTATTAAATTTTTGAATAATTTGTAACAAATCTTCTTTAAAAACAATGAAGTAATTAAATTCTTACATAATGTCTACATAATATGTGGGAATTTAATAGGAAAAATATAAATATTTGTCACTTAAAGATACTAGTGGGGAGATGTGATGGAATACCAATATTGATTTATTTAACTTTTTATTCTTTGGAAATAGCTAATTCTAGGAATTTGAATCAAGATAATTATCATAAGATTTATTCAAAAGGTGATCAAAATGGAAACTGATACAGAGGAACTTAATATATTGAGAAATAAAATAGATGAAATAGACAAACAAATAATTAATTTATTAGATGAAAGAGTTTCTATTTGTAAAGAAATAGGAAAAATAAAGAAAATAAAGAAAATAAAAATAACAGATAAAAGTAGAGAAAAAGAAATTTTATTAAGAGCCGGAAATTTTAAAAGTATATATATTGAAATAATTGATATTTGTAAGAAAGCACAAGGTGATTACAATGAAATTTGATATTTATGACTTCTTCAGCGAGCTCAGCAAAAACAAAGTAAAGATAAGAATGGATGCAGGAGATCCTGATATAAAGCCTAATGATATAATAATTGATGAACTAACTAAAAACATTAGAGATTTAGGATATGCACCATATAAAGGTTTGGACGAATTGAGGGAAGTTATCGCTGAATATCATAAAGTAGATCTCGATAACGTAATAATAACTCCTGGCTCTAAAGCAGCTATATCATCCTTAATTTTATTTTCAAAAAAGGTTAATTTAATATCACCCTATTGGTCTGGGTATGAATTTTCTGCAAATTTATTCAACAAACAAATTTCTATTTTAAATACTGAACTGGAAAATTCATGGGAACCTAATTTTAGCAACATAGAAAAAGATACAACGTTGATAATAAATTACCCAAATAATCCAACTGGTAAAGTTATTACTCAAAAAAAGATAAAAGAATTAATTGATGAATCCTTAGATAAAAATCTAACTATAGTTTCTGATGAAGCGTATAGGGACATTGTTTTTGATGGTTTCAAATTTAAACTGACAGATTATATATTGCAAAATTCCGTATCAATTTTTAGTTTTTCAAAAACATTTTCATTACCAGGTCTTAGATTAGGTTATGCCGTTGGAGATAAGCAATTAATAGATAAAATAGGTAGGTTCATTAAAGCAAACATAACTTCAGTTCCTAAATTCTCTCAAAGAGCTGCTATTAAGGCTTTAGAAATGTGGGATTCTATTGCAGATCAAGTTAAAGATATTTATTATAAAAGACTTATTTTATTTTTAAATAAAGTTAACAACAAAAAATTTGTTTATGTAAGACCTGAAGGAACTTTTTATGTATTCTTAAAGCTAAATGGATTGTCTGGCACTGAACTCGCATATAATTTAGCTAAAAAAGGCATAGGTATATTTCCTGGAGAAGCTTTTGGAAACGAATTTGAGAATTTCATTAGGATTTCTTTGACAACTAAAGAAGAAAATATACCTTTGGCCGCGGATCTAATAAACGAAACAATTGATGAAATGAAAAGCTAAGGCGAAAAAAATGAAAATAGGAATAATAGGCTACGGCAAAATGGGGCAACTTTTTTATAAACTTTTCGAAAATCATGGATTTGATGTTTTAATAAATGATCCAAAAACAAAATCTGCAAGTTTTCAAAGAGTAATAAAAGATAGTGATTATATTATGATATCAGCAAACAATGAGGGCAACAAAAAAATTTTAACTAAATTAGCTAAAATATCAAAAAATGGAGATTTAAGTAACAAATTAATTTTTGATATATCTACTTTTAAAAAAGAAATTATAAAATATTATAATAAATTCTCGTCTAATGTTTTATTAAGTAGTATACACCCATTATTTGGTAGTGGAATGAAAGATCCAAAAAAACATCATATAGCAATAATTCCTATTAGTAAAAGTGATGGATCAAAACTAGTTGAAAACTTATTTTCAAATATTGGATTCAATACTTTTTATGTAGATTATGAAACTCATGACAAAATAATTTCGTTAACAATTGGATTATCATATATTGCTGGTATATCGTTAAATAAAATTTTAACATCATATAACAAAGATATTGTAAACAAATTATCAGGTACAACATTTAAATATTTGAGAAATCACTACTTATCTATATTAAATGATTCTCCAGAATTTGTTGATTATATATTTAGCCAAAAAGAAGTTAAAAACGTGTTAAAGAATTATAGAAAAATATTATCAGATTTATCAGACAAAAATAAGAGAAATAAAATATTAAATGAAATTTATTCGAATAGTGATGAAAAAGAGATAGAATACGCGTATAAAAAAATGTATAGTTGCATTGAGAGTTATTAATTTTTTAATCAATTATATAATGGGCAGTGAAGAAGCTCGAAAGGGTTGATTAAAATAAATGATATACCCACGCAGGTCTGAGCCCTTATATATTTTTTAACTTCTTATTACATAAATAATAAGGTGTGAATATTGTCTCTAACAAAGCTGGGTATCAAAGGCCTCGACGAAATTTTAAAC
>PNIA01000012.1 GCA_002877855.1 Caldisphaera sp. | reverse complement strand
AAAAAAAATGATTGAAATAAAAGTGTAGGTACAAACGGACTCTGAATCTATAATTTTTATAATAAAATTTATTTTTTAATTTATTAATAGATAAAAATAATAGTTTACTGTATAGATAAATACTGTATAAAAAAAGGCAAATGATTTTTATTGGTATTTTAATAAATGATGGAACTAAAGCAAATATAAAAACTCAATCAATAAATTTTGCTTTTAATCCGAGAAATTTTGAAAAGGTTTAATAGTAAGCAAAATAGGAAAATTATAAAAAGAATTAGGGGTGATAAGTTGAGCAGCTTAGGAATAAAGCCGGAAGTAACAAGACCTTGTAGAGCTATATCAATAATGAGCGGTGGTCCTGATTCTGCCTGCTATACATCTTTATGGCTTTCTAGGGGATGTAATGTACATGCTTTAAGTTTTATTTATGGTCAAAAAGGGAAAAAGGAAGTAGAAATAGCTAAAAGCATTGTACAAGAGCTAAAAAAGATTTTTAATAATAAAGAAGACTTTGGAAAAATAATAGAGCATAAAATAATTGATGTTTCATTTATGGGGGAATTATGGAAAAACAATCAACTAACTGATGTAAACTTAAAAGTGGAAGAATCTTATATGCCAAGTGTAGTTGTTCCAATAAGAAATGTAGTTATGTTATCTATAGCAACGGCATATGCATATAGCATATCTGAGTTGTTTAAAGAAAAAACTTATGTTATATATGGGGCTCACTACAACGATATTGCACCTAGGCAAGATACAGGAGAGCCTTTATATCCAGATTGCAGTCCAGAATGCATAGAGTCTTTGCAATCATCTTTTAGAATATGTCATTTCAGGTCAGAAAGAAAAATTGAGATATGGTCTCCTAGTAAGGAAGGTTTAACAAAAGATATGATAATAAAAGACTGCTATAATAAGATTGGAAACCTAATATATGATACATGGAGCTGCTATCTAAGTAATAGATATCATTGCGGTAAATGTGAATCTTGTAAAAACAGGTACAACGCATTTAAAAAGGCTGGAATAAAGGATTGTACCAAATATCAATATCCACCAGAAAATCCTGAATATTTTACAAAGATTGATAATTATTACATAAGTAAGGAATGTATTTAATTTATTTTAACAGTTTTCCTTAATCTTTTCTTCAAAATTAACTTATAATTATACCTTAATAACAAAATAGGTATAATAAACGGTAATATTAATGGAAGATTTTTTAATGAATCAAGAGCTATGTGTTTTAATAAGTTATCATCTGGATTAACCTTATCTTTATGAACTATATAGTAGTTTTCGTATTCTCTTATGTGTATGCAAGTACCATTTATTAACGTCTTTCTCCAATCTATTTTTTCACCATTGTATTCACCAAACGATCTTTTATATCCACTTGCTTTTGGATTCGATATATTACATTTTCTTATTAAAACATGGTAGTAGAAAGGCTTACTAGCTAAATAATGTTCAATATCAGCCCAATCCATTTTGGAGTCAATTATTTCTGAAACCTTTTCCACATTTTATGCCCTCTTAATCAATGGCTTTATTTAATTTGTCATATGCCCATTTATTTATTTTAGTATAGACAGATCTTTACGAAAAATTTTATTACTTAGAAATTTTTTTATTTAAAGTTAGAATAAAGTATTAGAGCTAATATAATTTATTTAGTGTTTACTCGTGGCGTAACTCTTTAGCCAATAAATAACAAAAGGTTATTTATAACAAATTAGGTTTTTAGCATTAAGATGGGTAAAAGAAGGATCTATTTGTTAAAATTCTCATTTTTTATCTTTAAGATTTAGAAAATTTGATTAGGCAAAAGCTTGACAAAACAAATGACAAGCCTCAACCCTTAGGGGCGGGGTTGGCGCTTTATGTACCTGCTAGCTATGAAATGATAAAAATGAAGGCGGTAAATCACAAACCTAGAACCGCTCTAAGGGAACCCTTACTCTTCAGGGCGGAAAAGGTCAGTTACATCTCATTTACACATTAGTTTATTCAATTATATACAATATGAAATAAATTTAATCATGAACAATATAATTGTAACCCTTTTGAACTTAGAAAGGCCTTACCTTTAAGGGAGAGAGTAGAGAAATGAGCTTTAGCAATTGCAATAATAAAATAATAAAAATAATCGAAAGTCTAATTAAAAAGGGTCTTGGAAAAGACTGCATAGAATCGTCACTATACTTTGATTACAAAATATCTATAAGCAAAGAAGAATTTCTAAATTATTATGATGTTGCATTTAATTGCCTTCATGGAATTGATTCTAATGTGAATAACAAATTAAATGGGCTTACTGCTTTGTGCGAAAATGAGGTTGTAAAGGATATAATTTTATTAATATTAAAGGAATTTGACGAAAAGGCGATCAAAGCAAAAATATATGATAAATATTTATTGCATAAGAACAAAAATGGAGAATATGATAGAATTACTATGAGGGATATCAGTAATTACTATGAAATTGCTAAAAAATGTCTCTTTTATAAAAAATATAGGTTTGAAAAAACATAAATATCAATTACGATTTTATACAATTATAAAACCATGCCTTCTATTATAAAAGATAATTCTATGCATGATGAAAGCTCTTCTTTTAATTGTAAGATATCTTATAGGAGAAAATAATATTTAGATGTTAAAGTTTTAGTTATATAAGTATATTAAAATTGTATTGTTTTTTATTATCTATATCATATTAATTATAAATATTGTCTGTAGTTTACAAAGATATGGACTGCTAGTATTAAAATTAATTATTAACCTGTATTTTACGTAAAAATTAAATTTAAGAGAAGCTTGAATTTCTATTAAATAAAATATAGAAAGATAAAATTGAAATTTTTAGACTTGGCATTAACTATTATTATCGAACTTTTATAATCTCTGAACATATACAATAATGTGGTGGAAGAATGAGCCAAGAAAAGGTTTCAATAAATATCTCAAAGGATTTGTATGAGAAAGCAAAAAAGTATATAGAATCTCAAGGTACATTTAATAGCGTAGAAGAACTTGTTGAATTTATGATTAATGAATTGATAAGCCAATCTCAAGATCAACAAGTTATGAGCAAAGAAGATGAGGAAAAAGTAAAAGATAGACTAAAGAGACTTGGATACCTGTAATAATGATTTTTTGATAAAATCATATAGGATTTTTGAGTTATTTTCAATGCTATTATTAGCTGTATCTAGAGTTAAATCTGCTTTTATGGGCTCTTCATAAGGATCGCTGATTCCAGTAAAATTTTTTATTTCACCTCTCAATGCTTTTTTATATAAACCCTTAGGATCTCTTTTAATGCATTCATTAATATTGCATTTTGTATAGATAAGGTAAAATCTTACCTCTTCTTCTATTAATTTTTTAACTTCATTTCTTACATCTTCATAGGGCGAAACAAAGCTACATATAGTTATAATGCCATTTCTTGCTAGTAACCTAGCTATTGTTGCAACTCTTAAAAGGTGATTTCTTCTCTCTTCCTTTGTATATCCTGCATTTGGATCAATATTTTTTCTAAACCAATCTCCATCTATAACTTCAACCCTGTATCCTTCATTTTTTAGCATTTCTGATATCTTAAAACTAAGAGTAGTTTTCCCGCTTCCAGGCAAACCTGTTAGCCATACGACAAATCCTTTTTTTAAACACTCCATATAATCCCCCCAAATAATATATACAAAACTTAATTAAATATTATTATACTGCTATAATTAAATATAATTAAGGTGAGTGGAGTGAAAAAAAGAATTGGAGAGCCTGAGACCAAATATACGACAGTTTCAATACCAATTACCTTATATGATAGGATTAAAAAAATTATTGGAAATACCGGTTTTACAAGCGTATCTCAATTTGTTACATATATCTTAAGAGAAGTAGTAAGCAATATGGAGCAGGAGAAGATTTCATCTAGTATATCCGATGAAGAAAAAAAGGAGATAATTGAAAGATTAAGGAGATTAGGTTATATTTAGGTGGGAAAATGGTGTCAAAACCTCATGGAGGTAGGCTAATCGATAGAACAAGAATTGGAAAAACATTAGAAAGGCTGACAGAAGAATCTAAATCAATGAATAAAATTGAAATAAACGAGGGGAGGGCTTTTGATGTAGCAAATATAGCTCATGGCATATATTCACCTTTAGAAGGCTTTATGAATAGAAATGATTATGAATCCGTGATAAATAGCTCTAGGCTAGAAAACGATTTACCCTGGTCAATACCAATAATTTTAGATGTAACCAAGGATGATCTATCAGGGATATCTCAAGGAGATGAAGTAATTTTAGATTACAAAACTGATAAAATAGCAATATTGAGAATTGAGGAAATATACAAATGGGATAAAAAGGAGTATGCATTTAAGATTTATAACACAACATCCATTGATCACCCTGGAGTTGAGAAAATCCTAAAGAGAAATGATTATCTTATTTCTGGGCCGATAACTTTATTAAAGGATCCTTTTGAAGTTTTTGAAAGTGTTAGGTTATGGCCAAAGGATACTAGAGTTTTGTTTGATCATTTAAATTGGAAAACTATAGCTGCATTTCAAACTAGAAATGCTCCCCACAATGGGCATGAGTATGTTATCAAAGCAGCTTTAACTTTTGTAGATGGCTTGTTTATAAATCCATTACTTGGTTGGAAAAAAAGAGGGGATTTCAAAGATGAGGTTATTGTTAATGCATACAAGGCTTTATTAGATAATTACTTCCCTAAGGAAAGTTACGTATTTAGTATTTTGAGAATGGAGATGAATTACGCTGGTCCCAAGGAAGCAATACATCATGCAATAGTTAGAAAAAACTTTGGTGCAACGCATATAATTGTTGGTAGAGATCATGCAGGAGTTGGGAATTATTATGGGCCATATGATTCTTGGAAAATATTCGATGATTTTCCTGATTTAGGAATAACGCCCCTTTTTATTAGGGAGGCATTTTATTGCAAAAAGTGCGGTACTATGACAAATGAAAAAATATGTCCTCACGACGAAAGCGATAGGATAAGGATTAGCGGAACTCAAATTAGAAATATGATTATTAAAGGGGAAAGACCACCTGATTATATTATGAGGCCTGAAGTTGTAAATGTTATATTGTCATTTCAAAATCCATTTTATTAGCAACTCCATTTATAGCTTTTTGCTAGCACGCAATAAATTACTAAACCGATTAAAATTGATATAAAAGTATATTCCCCAAATATTATGTATCTGTTTACAACAAAATTTAAATAGATAACATTTATTGAACTTGTTTTAATAGAATTCCCAAAGATTTTATTAAATGATATATTAATTTTTGTTGTGTTTAAACTATTAACCTTAAATGAAGTATTTGTTGTATACATAAATCCTTTAGATACTATTGGTATTGATGTAACTATATATGCAATTGAAGGTTTATATCCTATGTTCCCATTGATGGTTCCATTAATATATAAACCTACCTGATAATTTTGATTGCTTATGTTCATGCTACCTGTAAGCCAAATGCCTTTGTTATAAGAGCCCTCATTATATAGTGTGAAAGGATAGGACATGCCAATTAATGCTGTGTATAAATATTTATTTTGGGTGACGGTAATTAAATAAGCAAATGTTACATAAGGTCTATATAAAAGAGAATAACCATTTAGTTTATCGGCTCCAACTTCAATGAAACCTTGATAGTTATTTAGGCCAATAGTATATGAGTAGTTACCAAATAATGGTGAGACAAGGCCATATGTTGATCCATTTATATTTATTGATCCTATAATGTAAATTTTTCCATTATAAATATACATGTTATATATGCTTGTTGAATTTGGATACTCGATAAAATAGCTCTTGTTTTCATCATATACAATAATGTAATTGTTGTTAAATGTTAAAAATTCTGTGTTATTAAATAGGTGTATTTCTGAAGGGGTTCCAAAATAAATGCTATCCATATAAATTGGTATAGTGTTAGAGGAAGTGTTATTGAAATTAATAAAACCTATGTATGGATATAGAGGGTTTATTCCAGAAAAAATAATTTCATTATTTAAGCAATAAATACTAGTTGGGGGGTTTTCAAGCTTTAGTTCATAAATTGAATATGTACCATTATCATATAAGATGGTTAATGAAGGATTATTTTTATAATACCCAGATATACCAATATAATCATTTTTATAGGAGCAAGCATAGTTGCTTTCCAAACCATTTATCTGATATTCATTCCCATTTTCTAATACTATCGTTTCTGTAGAATTACTTAATATGCTGATAGATTTTTCAGGTATGTAGTAAATTAGATTCATATCTGATTTTATTAATACACCTTGATCTGTTTTATTACTAATCCCATACAAAGAAAAGAATAAAGAAGCTAAAATAAGTATAGAAAAAATTATGGCTATTGCTAATTTTTTATTATAAAGCATTAAATACACCTAGAAAAAATTAAAAATGTCTTTTAATTAATATAATTACAACAGCCAAAACTATTATAACTGCAATAGTACTACCTATTTCTGCTTGTTTAATATTACTTGATGAGTTGTTGTTTACTGTAACAGTTACCTTGCTTAAGTTTCCAATAGTTGTTTGGTTTGGCTTAACAGTTACCCCTTTACCAATTAACTTTACCTCTACATTATTTAATGAAAGTACCTTGTTTGATGCTTCAATAAATCCATTTTGTTGCAATATTGTTGAAACATTTCCTATTAAATAATCAACACTTGCCAAGCTCCTTATAGGATTATTTAAATAAGATATTTTTGGCGTCTCTAAGCTATAATTATTATAATTATCTTTACAAGAAACATTTAAGCTTAAAGAACTTGGAACAACTATTTCATAGTTTTTATTAACATAGTTAGCTATTTCTAGAGAAGCATTTATAGCTTTTTTAACTATAGATAGGTTAAATTGATTGATCTGTGTTATATTTGATAGTAGCTTTGACAGGTTAAATTTGTATGGCATTGATGTAGATGTTATGTTAACATTCGTGTTTACATATAAATTGTAATTTAATAAGTTGTTTTCAACTGTTAAATAAGAGCTTATTTCTGTATAGCTTGGCTTTAAGAAACTATTAATTAAGCTATTTATTAGCATCGAAACATTGCTTGCTTTGCTTTCTGTTGCCTCTGTGGAATTAAATGTTGCATCAAATGTTATGTTTAATGTATTGCTTCCAATATTAATTTTATAATAGGTTATGTTTAAACCTGTTATATTTAAGTTGTTGATTAAAGATGAGACACCAAATCCTGATAGTTCTTGTGTTATGCTTTCAAAGTTACCATAGTTTTTAAAGCTGTTAAATATAGATCCTTCATTATTGTAATTCGATAACATCTTACTAAAAACTTCATTGTTTGAAAGGCTATTTGATAAGTTGAGAGAACCCTCCCATGAAGCATTTATTGATAGGTTAATATAGTAGAGTTTGTTGATTGGATTAGCTAAAATCTTCAAGTACCCTTTTGAACTGCTATTAAAAGGTATAGACTCGTAAATTGATGAATAATTTGATATACCTTGCCCTCCATTAGAGTTGTGATAGAATTCAAATTTACTTACTTTAAATCCTTTATTCTCTACATATTTTGTTACGTTTATTGTCAATTCCTTTGAACCGCTTAAAAATAACAGATTTAGGCCTAGTGTTCCATTTCCATTATAATTATTAACATAGTTAGATCCATTAAATAAGAATGATATAGAATTTGGATAAACGATGATATAATTATTATTTTCTATGTTAGTAATATTGTCAAAGTTATAGGCTGATGAAATCAATGGTATTGAAAGGCTCAAAGCTATCAATGATATAATAGCTACAGATAATAGATATTTTCCAAACATATCCTCACCCTTTATATTTATTAAAATTAGGGGTGTTTATATTTTTCTCTAAATATTTATATTTCATTTTTAAATTCCCATCTTCTACAATATTTAAAGGGGGGAGGAAAATGAGTTACTTACAGGGATTTGAAATAAAAAGATATGATATGTTTATGGATTTTGATGGAACAAAATACAGAGGAGTGGAAAAAATTGAATTAAGCGCAGACAGTCAGGTAGTTTTAGATGCTGTTGGATTAAAAATTGATTATGTTAAAGCGAATGGAAATGATATAGAATTTAAAAAAACTGAAAATGAGATTATAATAAAGACTGGGTCATTTAATGGAGTATTAGAAATAGGATTTGAAGGAGAAGCCATAGAAAGGCTTGTTGGTATATATAAAGCAAAGTATGATAATGATTATGTAATATCAACACAGTTCGAATCTGTTCATGCAAGAAAGATGTTTCCATGTGTTGATAAACCAAGTTATAAGGCAAATTTTAAAATTAAAGTTAGAATTCCAAAGGATTTTCATGTAATATCTAACATGCCCATAGAAAGAATAGATGTAGAAGGTAATAACAAAAAAATAGTTACATTTTATGAAACGCCAAAGATGTCTACATATTTATTATATTTGGGTATAGGAAAGTGGGAGGAATTAAGCAAAGGAAAAATTATTGTAGCTACAGTTTCAGGAAAGTCGATTAATGGAGAATTTGCAGCATGGGTTGCTGAAAAATCAATAGAATTTTATGAAAGATATTTTGAATTTCCATACATGTTACCTAAAATGCACTTAATAGCTGTACCAGAATTTGCTTTTGGCGCTATGGAAAATTGGGGGGCAATAACATTTAGGGAATCTGCATTGCTTGCTCCAAAGGATTCAGATCTCGGCCAATTAAAGAGGGTAGGAGAAGTAGTTGCTCATGAAATAGCCCATCAATGGTTTGGAGATCTTGTAACAATGAAGTGGTGGGACGATCTTTGGTTGAATGAAAGCTTTGCTACATTTATGAGTTATAAAGCTGTTGATTCTTTTATGCCTTCATGGAAATTATGGGATGATTTCCTAATGGGGGAAACAAGCGGAGCTATGGTTAGAGACTCTTTGTCTACAACACACCCAATACATGTTGAAGTTAATAGTCCAGATGAGATAGAAGGAATATTTGATGATATAAGCTATGGGAAAGGAGCTAGCATTTTAAGGATGATTGAATTCTTCTTGGGAGAATCTTTTAGAAAAGGATTAAACAATTATTTAAACCATTTTAAATATGTTAATGCAAAGGCAAATGATTTATGGGATGCATTGCAAACAACTACTTCTTATCAAGTAAGATCAATAATGGATAGTTGGATAATGCAACCTGGTTATCCATATGTAAAAGTAAGTGTAGAGGGTGATAAAATAATTTTAGAGCAGAACAGGTTTACTTTAAGCAAGAAACTAGATAATTTAACATATATGATACCAATAGCTATGAATATAAATGGAGTTAGGCATGATATCGTTATGAATGAAAAGTCTATTAGTATAAATACAAGCAAATTAAAATCAATAAAAGTTAATTTGGATAGAACAGGATTTTATAGGGTTTACTATAAATTAGATAAGGGTTTAATAGAGGATATGAACTCTAAAGAAAAATGGGGATTAATCAATGATTATTATAATTTCTTGTTATCAGGCTTGAGCAACAAAAATGAATATCTAGAAATAATCAATATGTATTTAAAAGAAACTGCCTATTTACCTGCTAACGAGATATCTTCCCAATTATTTATGCTGAGCCTGATAAACAAAAAATTATTTGGAGATTTAGCTACAAGCTATCACAGAGATCAATTCGCATTACAAAATAATAAAGATGATCCCAACTCAAAATATTTAAGAGGCATAATAGCAAGAAGGCTTTCAATTTTAGATAAGAAATTTGCCCAAGAGCTATCTGCTATGTTTAATAAGGAAATTGAGCCAGAAATGAGAGAAGCAGTCTATACTGCCTATGCTATTACCACAAATGATTTTGAAACACTAAGCAAGAAATATTTAACTGAAAAGCTTGATTCCGAGAGGTTGAAGTTCTTGAGATCTATGATGTTTATGTCTGATCCATCAATTGTTAGAAAAGCACTAGAATGGGGAGAAAGTAATGTAAAGTCGCAAGATTTGATAATTTTGTTGTTAGCTGCATCAAATGAAAATGCAAGAGATGTCTTATGGAACTGGTTTAAATCAAAAGGCTTTAATTTGCTAAATAAGGCTTTTGAGGGAACAGCTATTTTTGGCAGGAATTTAATGGGCGTAATACCAATAATTGGAATTAATAAAGAAAAAGAAGTAGAAGAATTCTTTGCTAATAGTCCTTTGGCAAGCGATCCCGGAGTTAAATCTGGTCTAGAGCTATTAAGCGTTTATTCTAAAATCTCTAGAATTTAAAATTTTTATGTTATAAATAACAAAGATTAAATTCTTTATTTTCACATAATAGAAAAGAGGGGGGAATAATTTTGAATGAAAGGTTAAAAATTGAAGATTTATCTAAAATCTCTCTTTTATCTGATCCCAAGATTTCCCATAACGGTTTAAAGGTATTGTTTGTATTATCAAAATACGATCTAAGTAAAAATATTTTAAAAAGCAATATTTGGATATATGAAAACAATTTCTTTTACCCTTTAACTAAAGGTATTAAAGACATTTGCCCATCATGGTCTAGCGATGATGAAATTGTTTCATTTGTTAGGATTAGAAATAAATCATCTTCATTAAATGTTTTGAAGCTTGGTGGTGAAGAGTTTGAACTATCTAAATCTAATCAAGGAATAATAAACATAAAGTGGTCAAAAGACAATAGAAAAATTGCTTATTTATCTAGGTCAATAAGCAATGATTGGATAGAATATAATAAAAGGGAGGCGTTAGTAATAGACAATATCCCACCATATTTTAATGGAGAAGGTTATATATTTGATAGACCTTATAATTTATTTGTAGTTTCTTATCCAGATGGTGAAGTATCTCAATTAACTTACAGCAAATATGGAGTATCATCGTTTGATTTTTCTTCAGATGGAAATAGAATAGCTTATGTAAATTCTTATAATGAATTAAAGCCCTATTTGAATGAGATAAGAATAGTAAATTTAAAGACAAGCGAAGATATAAGTGTACTAAAGGATTATTCTATATCTAAAATAATATGGAGTCCAAGGGATGAAAAAATCGCATTTTTAGGGAACAAGATGGAAAGGGGATATGCCACACATACAAAGCTCTATTTTATGGATTTAAAAAATAATGAAATTAAACAGATCTGGCCCGGTATAAATAGAAATATAGAAAATTCAATTAATAGTGATGTAAGAGGTCCTTCTTGTAACGAAAATTTCTATTGGACCTTGAATGGATATGTTTACTTTTTGCTGAGCGATCAGGGAAACGTGCATTTATATGCTGCAAATGAGAAGAGTAACTTAAAAGGGATATTGAAGCCAGATGAATATACAATAGATGAGTTTTCTATATCGAACAGCGGTTTAATATTTAGTTATGCAAAGATGTCTGATAATGAGCCAAAAGAAATATTTTATTTTGATGGTATATCTGAAAAGAAGATAACAAACTTTAATGATAATTTTTTATATGAGAAGAAGTTGAATAAAGCTAAGCATTTCAAAGCAAGGTCTGAGGATGGTTCTGAATTAGATTATTGGGTATTAATGCCAAAAGAAGTTAAGGAAAAGAATCCTTGGATATTATATATACATGGAGGGCCAAAGACATTTTATGGATATTCATTTAATTTTGTTTTTCACTATTTAGCATCTCAAGGATATGCTATTATTTATGGAAATCCTCATGGTAGTGATTCTTATAGTGAAGAATTTGCAGACATAAGGGGCAAATATGGCACAATAGATTTTTCTGATTTAATGCGTATTACCGATGATGCGTTGAAAGAAAATAAAAATCTGGATCCAGATAAAGGAGTTGTTGCTGGAGGTAGCTATGGAGGATTCATGACTAATTGGATTGTTACTAAAACAAATAGATTTAAGGCTGCAATAACAGAAAGAAGCTGCAGTAATTGGTTTAGTTTTTATGGATCAAGCGATATAGGATGGTATTTTACAGCAGATCAATTAGGAGTAAAGAATCCATGGGAAGATTTTGATAAATTTAAGGAAAAGAGTCCTCTATTTTATTCAGATAAAGTAACAACTCCTCTTCTTATCATGCATGCGCTAGATGATTATAGATGTCCATATGAGCAGGCATTGCAGTTTTTCACTTCTCTAAAGAATTTAGGTATTGAGACTAAGCTAGCCCTATTTCCAGGAGAAAATCATGATTTAACAAGAACAGGTAAACCAAAGACTAGGTTAAAGTATTTGGAGATAATGACTGATTGGATTAAAAAACACATTGGGTGAAAAGATGATAAGCGAAGAGGATTTAAAAAAAGCCAAGCTTTATTGTAAGGATGAAATAAATACATATGTATTATATAAGACATTATCAGAAACCTCTAAAGATAACCAGATAAAAGATCATTTAGAGAAGCTGGCAAATCAAGAAAAAGAGCATTACGAATTTTGGAAAAGTATAGTTAAACAAGAGTGTAAGCCAGATATAAAACCTGGCTTTTTCTTTAAAATTTTATATAGATTATTTGGTCCTGTATTTACCTTGCAGGTGCTAGAAAACAACGAATCAGCAACCATAGAGGAATATAAGAATTTTTTAGATAAGCTGGATAATGAAGAAAAGAAGAAAATATTAAAAAAGATAATAGAGGATGAAGAAAATCATGAAAGACAAATAATTTGTGATATAAAAGATATAAGAGTTAAGTATTTAAGTTATGTTGCTTTAGGTCTTGCAGATGCAATAGTTGAGGTATCAGGTGTTCATGCAGGTTTCTTAGGAGCAACGGACAAGACAATAATAGCTGGTATTGCTGGACTTGTTGTTGGATTTTCTGCTGCACTCTCAATGGCAGGAGCTGCATACCTGCAGGCTAAACAGGAAAAAACTGTAAGGGCTTCTACAGGAGCGACTGTGACAGGATTTAGCTATTTGTTGACAGTTTTGATATTGGCATTGCCTTATTTGCTGCTAAGAAATATAATAGAGGCATTTGTCATTTCATTATTTTTGGCAACTATTATGATTAGTGGATTTACTTATTATAGCTCAATAATTCATGCTCAAAGGTTTTCAAAGGAAATAATAGAAAGTCTGTTGATGCTATTCTTAACTGCAATAGCCGGCTTCTTCTTCGGGGACTTGATAGGAAAAGTGTTTGGAATACGGGCTTTAATAGGTTAACCCTAAAAATAAATTTATTTTTAAGTAAAAAGTAAAATAAAAATTTAATAATTTTTATGATAAATTTGATTTTATCTTTATTAAACCTAATCATTTTATTAACTTTGTATTTTAAATAATAAAATGGTGGGGAGCTTGGAAATTAATTCAAAGAAAAATGTTGTCATTAAGATAGAAATTCCGGAGGAGGACTATAAGATATTATCAAAGATTGCTAAATCAAAGGGGTATTCTTTGCCAAACGATTATATCAGAGAAATAATTATTTTATCTGCAGAAAAAGGTAACTTAGAAGAAAATCAGATAAATAAGGAATTAATAGATAATATAACAAAAAGAATTGAAAGAGTTGTACAGGATCTTTTAAATCCTTTTACTCAAAAAATAGATGAGCTTTCGTCCAGAATTGCCGATCTAGAAGAAAGAATTGAAGGTAAAGAAGAAAAAGAAGGGGTTCAGGAAGAAAAAGAGGTAAAGCAACAGAAAAAGAAGACGGCTATGGATGTATTAAAAGACCAAGGTGTAATATTTTCAGATTCAGTTCAATGGTTAAGAAATCCAGATGCATACTTTAAAAAACTTGAAAGCAGCGGTGCTATTGTATTAACTTTAGATAATGAAAAAATAGCTTTAGATAAAGATTATTGGAATAGGTTTAAGGAAAAGCTTGAAACTATAGGAGTTAAGGATTCTAGAGAGGTAGAAGATATTTTGGGATCTAGCTTTGGAGAAAATGGAGCAAAGCTTTTTAGCATTTTATCAAGAAAAGGAATGGTTTACTATGATGAAGACTCTAGATATTGGATATTGAAAGAAAAATAATATTTTAATATAAAAGTCTAAAATCTTCTGCTTATAAGATTCCTAATAGGATAAAGTTTGAAAATAAAAGAATTAATGAGGTTTATGGCGGATCTAACTTTAAGAACAGGCTATCCGGTTCCAGTTCCATATGATTTTTCTTATCGATGGGCAAAGGATTATAATTTTAATAAAAAGGGTGAAACAGTTTTATATACTGGCGCATTATATCAGTTGGTTCCATATATAAGATCATTGTCTTTCTATTTAAAGGCTATTGAAAAAAGCGATGAGGGGGGTTATATGGCTTTAAGCATTGCAAAGAACCTAGTGAAAACTGATTTTATATTTAAAATTTTACCTAAGCCTGATGAAAAATTAATAAATTGGTCAAGTAATGTTTTAAAATCAATTGCGAGTATTTTGATGAAAAATAAGATTAGCTTTTCTTATCTATATGAAAATGATATTTACAGTGGTGCATTGCTATATGATATGGGAATTCAAAATGAGTTTATAGAGCACGCAAGAAAAGTTTATTCGATCATAAAAGAAAGTAATGCAAGGAAGGTTGTAACTGTGGACCCGCATACAACAAATTTGCTTAAAAATATTTATCCAAGGTATATTGATAATTTTTCTCTAGATGTTGTAAGTTATTTAGAGTTAATTGATGATAGCTCTATAGAAAATAAAAATTATAACAAAGGTGTTATAACTGTTCATGATTCTTGCATATATGCAAGGAATCTATCAATAGTAGAAAAACCAAGAAGGCTATTAGAGAAGGCTGGATATCAAATTAATGAGGTTAGAAGAAATAAAAAATTTACCTTTTGTTGCGGAGGGCCTATAGAGTCGATAGCGCCATCTTTATCTGATGCAATAGCAAGGGATAGAGTAATTGAATTAGTAGAAAAATCAAGAAAAATAGTAACTATGTGTCCTATATGTTATATAAATTTATATAACCAAGCTAGTGATAATAATGCAGAAGTTATTGATATATCCAACTTATTAGTTGGTGATTAAAATGGATTATCTGGAAAAAGTTATAGTTGATATTACTGAAGTATTAGATAACAAAGAATTTCAGAAGGCATTATCGTCAAGCATACCAAATGCTGAGAGCAGGGTAATAGATTTTTTGAGTTCTCACAGTGACATAGTTTCATTAAGTAGAGAAGTGGAGAAAGTAAAGAAGGAGGTAGTATCTAATCTGGATTATTACATAGAAAAAGCTATGAATTCTTTAAAGTCTATAAATGGAATACCGCATTATGCGGAAGATAAAGATGAAGCCATTTCCATAATAGATAAAATTATAGGAAATAAAAATAAAATAATATTATCAAAAAGTATGGTTGCGGAAGAGATAGGTTTGAGGAATCATCTTGAATCTTTAAATAAAGAAGTGTGGGAGACTGATATAGGACAGTTGTTAATACAATTGGAAAATGGAAAGCCTATGCATGCCACTGCTCCCGCTATACACATGACTGTTGAGGAAGTAATGGATTTACTTAAAAATAAGCTACATATAGAATTAAATGGTAATGAGACGCCACAACAAATTGTGGCAAAAATAAGACCTTTTCTAAGAGAGAAATTTGTAAATGCAGAGATAGGAATTAGCGGTGCAAATGCTATATCTGCTGATACAGGATCCATTTTCCTAATAGAAAATGAGGGTAATATTAGATTGGTTACAACCTTTCCTCCAATTCATATAGTAATAGCTGGCGTTGAAAAGATTGTACCCACAATTTTAGATGCATTTAAGTTAATAATTGTTCAATCATCATTTGCAGGCTTATATCCTCCAACATATGTTAGCGTGGTATCCGGTCCAAGTTCAACAGGAGATATAGGCCATAGAAGGGTTTATGGAGCGCATGGTCCTATAGAGATGCATTTAATATTGTTGGATAATGGAAGAAAAAGTGCCAGTAAAAATGAATTCTTAAAAGAGCAATTGAGATGCATTAGATGCGGTTATTGCCAGTTTGTTTGCCCAGTATGGGATCAAGTAGCAAACACTTGGGGAGGAAGTGTTTATGGAGGACCTATGGGTGTTGTTTGGACAGCTATAACTGAAGGGATTGAAAAGGGCGCGGAGTTATCACAGCTTTGTTTGGGTTGCATGAGGTGTGATGTTGCATGCCCTGTAGAGATACCAATATCAAACATATTACATTATTTAAAAGTTGTTTATAACAATAAATAATTCTTTTATCTTAATCTGTTGGATCAATTTTTACAATGTTTTGTAAAATCATACCATTAAGTTAATTTTTACTTGCAATTTTAAATGAAAAATGTTATTCAGCTAACAAATAATCTTAATCCCTTCTAAGAAATTAGGTCAGCTTTATAGGCTTTAAAAATAATATAAGAAACAAAGGGGTCAGTTGCCTGCGCGAAATAGCCCCGCGTCACGGAGTCATGTGTACGCAGGAGACCCCTTTTTATGGTGGAAAAATGTATATCATATTAGTTGGAACAGCAGGAGCAGGAAAGAGTACATTAGCATCCGAATTAAGCACAGTTATGGAGGATTCTGATGCAAATATAGCTTTAGTAAACTTTGATCCTGCAGCAGATAAGCTACCTTATGACCCAGATGTAGATGTTAGGAATTATGTTAAAATAGAAGATTTTTTAGATAAAGGTTTAGGACCTAATGGATCTCTAATTAGTGCTGTAGATTCTTTAATAAACTATGCTGATAAGATAAGAAATGAAATTGATAAGCTTAAACCTGATTTTACTATAATTGATACCCCAGGCCAGCTTGAGTTATTTGCATATAGAATTGGTGGGCCTTTAGTATTAAACTCTATTATATATAACGAAAAATCTGTTGTTGTATTTTTAATGGATTCAATATTTTTTGATAATCCAGCAAACATAGTTTCAATTTTAACTCTAGCAAGCTCCGTTAATACAAGATTTAAAAAGCCTCAAATTAATATAATTAGCAAATCAGATTTACTTATTAAGGAGGTTATTAGCGAAGTGATACCAAGACTTCACGAAGAAGGTTATTTAGAGTCTTTGTTAATGGAATCGAAAGATATTGATGGAATGACCCTAGATTTATCTCTTAGCCTTGCAAAGGCTTTGTATTTATCCGGCTATTTTGGTGATATAATACCAGTTAACATTTTTGATGAATTGAGTTTGAAGGAATTATATGGAAAAATCCAAGATATATTAACAGAAGGCGAAGACTATAAAATTTATAATAAAGAATAAAGTCAAATGATAAAGCAAGATTATTTTATTAAATTAAAAATTGTAATTATTGAAAAAATTCTTTCAGCTAAGGTATGGAGAAAATTTCTTTAAAAATAGATATAAAGAGAAGAATATAATAAATTGCTTAAAATACTAGGCCATTATTTAGAAAATAAGATAATATATTTTCCTTTTGTATAATTAGAGAGATAGAGAAATTAAAACAATCTATTATCGCATTTTATATATTGAAATGATATAAAATAAAGAAAATTAATGGATAATATAAAATCATGATTCATTAAGAAATATAAACACAAAAGAAATATGTAAAATTTAAATACTTTAGTTTTTAGAAAATTGTGGGAAATTGAATTGGTAGATAGAAAGTTAGCAGTTTTAGGGGCTGGAGTTATTGGTTCATCTATAATAAGATCTTTGATGGGATCTGGAAAGGAATGGAAAATAATTGCAACAGTCAAGAGTGATGAATCTTTAAATAAAGTAAAAAGCCTAGGAATAGAAGTATCGAAAGATAATGTGTATGCAGTTAAAAGCTCTGATATAGTTCTTTTATCTATTAAACCTTCTCAATTAATTAATTTGGCTGATGAAATTTCTCCTTATGTAAATGATAAATTAATAATATCTGTTGTAGCGGCTGCTCCTATTAGATGGCTGTCAAAAAAATTCATAGGAGCTAAGATTGTTAGGGCAATGCCAAATATAAATTCTGAAACATCATCAAGCTTTACAGCGATTTCAACCAATGTTAATATTGATAGCCAATTAAAGAAACTAGTTGAAGAGATTTTTTCTACTATAGGCACCTATGAATGGGTTGATGAAAAATATATGAATGCATTAACTGCATTAAGTGGAAGCGCACCGGCATTTTTGGCGGAGATAATAGATGCATTAGCATTAGGAGGTATTGCAACAGGACTACCCAGAGAGCTAGCATATAAGGCAGTTTTATATACGATGCAAGGGACTGCAAAAACTTTATTAGAAAAAGGATGGTCGCCTCATTATATAAGAGATTTGGTCATAACTCCTGCAGGAACAACCATAAAAGGAATTATGGTATTACAAGGAAATGGATTAAAGAAATCTATTATGGAGGCAGTTTTAGAAGCTCAGAATAGAGCTGATGAAATAGAAGGATCTATTTTTTCATGAAAGAGATATCTTAACTCTCCTTTTTCTTTAATTTGATAACGAGTAGAGGCCTACCTCATATCGTGAAGAATACCCTTGATGGCCGGTTTTTTATATTAAACAAACCTTAAAAGCTTTACTTGCTTAAATGGTGAGGTTTGTTCTTACTTTATCATTGAGTTAGAAGAGTTGAGTTGTCTTTGATTTTATTTCAGAAATCATTGATTTTATAACACTTTCTTTCCCTGAAAACTCGTTTGGAGGGAAATAATGCACCTCTATTAATTTATTTCCTAAGGATGCAGCTTGTGCGGCTAGCTTTTTATCTCCAGTAAAGAATATAACGAATTTATTTTCATTAGCAATCCTTTCGACTACCTTTAAAACATCATAATCATCGTTTGCAGGTTCTTTATAAAGCCTATCACTAACTTTAATGGTAAATTGCAATCCTTTTCCAACAATATCGTGAACCTCTACAAAATTTGTTTCCCTGTTTAAAATTTCAGAAAAGCCCTTAAACATTTGATCCAAAACAATAGCTATTTTACCTGTATTAATCTGTTTTTCTTTATTATCGATCTTTTCCCTGTTTGTTCCTATTAAAAGGTTTCCATTTGCTATAACTTCTCCATCAATAATTATGAAACTTATTTCTTTTTTATCCTTATTATCTTCAATAACATCATCTATGTTGTTTGTTTCATATATTTCTATATTATTATTATTGCAAACTATAATTTTTTTGCTCATATCTAGCTCCCTAGATTAAAAATTCTCCTGTACTCTTAAATTTAACTTAATTTAAATCATCCTATATCCAAGGATTATAAATTCGCTCAAGAAACATAAGAAAGGAATAGATTTTTATCTATTTTATATAACCTAGATATATGGAGAATTAATGGGGTGCTAAGTTTGGCAACTGAGAGCATAACAAAAATTACTTTGTTAGAAGTACTGCAGGATATGGCTCAAGATCTGCAAAACATTTCCGCATTGCTTCTTTCAAGGATTCAAGAAAACAAGAATAATGATTATTTAGAGAAAACATATAGACAAGAACTAATGTCAACAAAGGATAGGATAGCAAGAAATAAAGATAGGATATTTGATTATTTGGCAAGTGGTAGGCTTGAATTGGTTTCATATAAGGAATTTTATATAAATTCATCCTTACAGCTTGAGTGTGCTATGAGCAAACTTGAAGCAGGTATATATAGGCTTATCTTATCATATAGTCTACAAAAAGATATTGAAAAAGATGTGGAAAAAGCAATAACATCTTTATTGGGGGAGACTTACAATTCATCAATGTATTTAGTTGATCTTCTTAGATCCATATCAATGGGAGGTAAAGGCAATTCAGAAAAAAGGAAGATATTGGAGGATAAATTTAATAAAATTAGCGATTCTGAAGGTAAGGCTGATATAATATATAGAACTGGTTTAGCAAAGGTTCTAGAATTGTATAAAAATGAGCCTTCAAAGCTTATATCATTTAAAGAAAGTATAGAATATATAGAAGATAGCATTGATTGCTTATACAACTCATCTGTCTACGTTAAGTTAATAGGATTAAGCGGGCTGTCTTGAATGGCTATTAAGGCAGAATATGAAAATAGTATGATTTTAGTTAGAGATATAGAAAATGCAAGGTATTTGTATTCATTGGGTTATTATGGAAAACCGTTAAACATTGAAAAGGTAAAGGATATAAATGAGATAGATTCCCCTCTTATCTTAAATCAATATGAGGCTCTTTATTTATTTGAAAAAGGAATAATAGAAATATATTATGATAAAAAAATTGATAAAGTTGAAGAAATTATAAATCTATTTAAATTTAATGATAGAAATAAAAGGATTTATAGTGTTTACAAAGACTTAAGAGATAAAGGTTTAATAGTAAGGTCTGGTTTAAAATATGGTGCAGAATTTGTTGCATATAGGCAAGGACCAGGGATAGATCACGCACCATTTATAATACATTTCCATGATCTTTATGAACCATTTGATCCTATAGAGTTGGTAAGAGCAGGAAGATTAAGTCATAGTGTTAAAAAGGCCTTTATATTATCTACTTTAAGACAAAATGATGCGCCTTTATACATAATATTTAAATGGTTTAAACCATAATATATAAGGAGGGTAAACAGAGAAAACCAAAAATATAAGAGGTGTATGTTTTGGTTTCAAATACATCAGGCCCATCAAAGCAGGGCCGTGAATTTAAAAGCAACGAAACAAACTATCAACAAAGCAAAGAAATAAAGCCAAGACCTATTGGAGATAAGTGTAATCCTCTTTGTCCATTCTTTAGATGCGGCCAAAAGGCTTTAAGAATATCTACAGATCATTATAGAGGTAGGCCTATAAAGGTAGCTATGTGTGCATGGATTGGAGATAAATGTATTGGAGCTTCCTGCAGATATGCATATTGTGAAAAGAAAGCCATGTTACCAGATGGTAGATGTGCTTTTGCAGTTGAAAATCAACCAAAGAAGATGAAGTCATTCGAAGAAGAGCTTAATGAGGAAAATGATTTAGATATGCCTTCTAATCTAAAGGATATTCAGAAAAAGAAAATTTAATCCAAACTCCATCTTTTATAAAGCCTATTTGGTATGTTTAACGAATCAAGGATTTTTCCTACCATAAAGTCTATTAGGTCATCAATCGTTTTTGGTTCTGAATAAAATCCTGGGGCTAGAGGCATTATTATAGCACCATATTTTGATAGCTTTAACAAGTTACTGATTTCAGCTGTTCCTATAGGAGCTTCTCTAAATGCTATAACCAACGGTCTTTTCATCCTTAAAAATGATAAGCCTGCTCTTGAAATCAAATTCAATGGAATTCCATTAGCTATTATGCCAATTGTTTTCATGCTTGCTGGGCAAATTACCATGCAATCTGGCAAAGAGCTCGAGCTTGCTAGAGGTGAATCATAGTTATCTTCGCTGTAAGTATCTCCATATTTTTTCAATTTATTTAGAAATTCTTCCTCGCTAAACTTTTCCTCAATCTGAGCTACTTTTATTGCGCTCTTTGAATAAATTATTCCTTTAATTTTTACATCAGTTTGTTTTATTGCATCTAAAATTCTTATGCTGTATCTTATACCGCTAGCCCCTGTTATAGCTATCGCTATGCTTTCGCAACCCATTATTTTTCCCTATTTCTAAGAGAAAACTTTGCTTATTTATTTTCTCGCTAAAATATATTTAAATACCTACGAACACCTAAAGGGTGGGTGTAAATATGAGCAAGTACGAAGGTTTAAGTTATTCCAATATAGGTATTAAAGGTGGGTGTAAATATGAGCAAGTACGAAGGTTTAAGTTATTCCAATATAGGTATTAAAGGTGGGTGTAAATATGAGCAAGTACGAAGGTTTAAGTTATTCCAATATAGGTATTAAAGGTGGGTGTAAATATGAGCAAGTACGAAGGTTTAAGTTATTCCAATATAGGTATTAAAGGTGGGTGTAAATATGAGCAAGTACGAAGGTTTAAGTTATTCCAATATAGGTATAAGGGTAAGACTTGGAAGAATACTTAAAGATGGGAGAGCAGTTATATTTGCATTTGATCATGGTTTAGAGCATGGTCCATCTGATTTTCCAGATGATAGATTGCTAGCAAAAACAATTTTAGATAAGGTTGTAAATTCTGGAGTAGATGCAATAATGTTGTTACCTGGCATGGCTAGATTAACCCATGAAATATGGGCAAATAAAGTCAATTTAGTAGTTAAATTAACAGGTAAAAGTAACATAAGACCCCCTCAAAGCCATTATCTACAAACAAGGCTAGGATCAGTAGAAGATGCTATATCGATGGGAGCAGAAGCTGTTGCTGCTACAGTTTATTGGGGTAGCGATTATGAGAATGACATGATACAGGAATGGTATCTAATAAAGGATGCAGCAGATGCATATGGCATGCCAGTTTTACAACTTGCATATCCAAGAGGATCTACAATTAAAAATAGATATGATCCAGAAATAGTTATGTATGGTGCTAGGGCAGCAGCTGAAACAGGTGCAGATCTGATAAAAACCTATTATACAGGTAGTAAAGAGACTTTTGCAAAGGTTGTAGAGATAGCACAGGGATTGCCTGTAGTTATGAGTGGAGGGGCTGTAAGAGATAAACCGATAGAATTCCTACAAGATGTTTATAATGTCATTCAAGCTGGAGGTAGTGGAGTAGCTGTTGGTAGAAATGTGTTTAGAAGCAATAATATTTCAGGCATGGTAAGAGCAATAATGAAGGTAGTTCATGATAATTTAACGCCAGAAGAAGCAATAAAGGAGTTAGAAAAATAACATTTATTAAAAATTTGAAAACTAAACATATAAGCGTTTATTATTGCAAATACAAAAAGAAATAAATAGAATAAAGAAATGGTGTAAATAATGGTAAACTTAAAAAATATAGATGTTGTAGCAGTAGGTCATGCACTAATGGATTTAAGATTTATTGTTGAGAGATTTGCAAGTCCTGACGAAGAAGCTGATATAATGGAGCAATCAACAGGCCCTGGTGGATCAGCAGTTAATGCTGCTTTAAATGTATCAAAGCTTGGAGGGGTTTCTGCAATTTTAGCAAAGGTCGGTTTAGATACCTTTGGAAGATCAATTGTTGAGGAGCTAATGAAATATAAGGTAGACATTTCAGGTTTAAAGATTTGTTTTGAAGAAACTGGTTTTTCTATAGTAATGATAGATCAAAGCGGTAATATATCAATATATGGATTTAAGGGATGTGCAGAAAAGTTTATGCCAAATGATATAGATGAAGATATAATATCTAGATCAAAATATATCCATATAGCGAGCCTTAGACCAGATACATCTATTAGGGCAGCAGTGATAGCTAAAGAAAATAATTCATTAATTTCTTGGGATCCTGGGAGAAGATTGAGCATGAGAGGTTTAAAGGAATTAAAAAGCTTGATTAAACTAACTGATATAGTATTGCTAAATGAAAATGAATGTAAAAATTTAACTGGATTAAATGACCCAGAAAAATGCTCAAATTTATTAAGAGGAATTGGACCAGAGATGATTATTGTAAAAATGGGTCCAAAGGGATTATATGCAAATTCTGAAGAATTTACGGGTTATATGCCTGCATTCAGAGTTAAAGATGTTAGGGACTCAACAGGTAGTGGAGACGCGTTTGCATCTGCATTTCTATTAAGCTTATCAAGAGGGGAAAAGATGAAAGATGCATTAGAATATGCTCAAGCAGTTGCCGCATTAAAGGTTACTAGATTGGGAGCGAATGCTATACCAACACATGATGAAGCAATTAAGTTTTTACAGGAGCAAAAGAAAGAAATCGAGGAAAAAATAGAAGAAAAGTAATTTAAAATTATATTTCAAGTTATACTGGAACAAATTCGTATGTCAGATATCCTTCAGGCTTTCTTTTTACTATTTCAAGCTTAACCTTCATTCCAACTCTCAATTTCTTTGGGTCAGTCTCTCTAACCCATGCTAACACCTGGACTCCATTTGATAACTTTGCTATTCCAACGGTGTAGTCATTGTAATGGGAGAAGCTAAATGGTTTTGTTGTTATTATTGTATATGTAAGAAGCTCACCTTCTTTTGGTAACTCAATCCATTCAACTTCGCTATCTTTTGGATTAGGGCAATCAGGTTGTGGAGGAAATAGTATTTCGTTACTTTTAGAACATTTTGTTGCTAATAGTTTACCTTCAGATAGTGAGTCAAAGAATTTTCTAGTTTTTTCAACGCTTATCATAAATCTTAGCTTCAATTCCCTTTGATCGTACCAAACTGCAACGTTTGTTTTTGGATCTACAAACATGGGTAAGCCAATACTCGATTTCATCGTATTAACAAATGATTCCATTTGCTTTAAGAATTCTTCGGCCTCTTCCTTTTGACTCTTTGGCATTTTTTTCACCTCAGCTATCTTTTGGCTTATCAAGCCCTAGGATTGTTACATATGCATAATGGCCTGTTCCGCCAACATTGTGAGCTATTGCTCTTCCATTTTTAATAGTTGCTTGCCTTCCCTTTTCTGCACCGTTTAATAATTGTTTTGTCAGCTCTGCGACCATGCTTTCTCCTGTTGCACCTATTGGATGGCCTTTTGCCTTTAACCCACCACTTAAATTAACTGGTACTAAACCTCCGATGTAAGTTTGTCCTTCTTTTACTAACTTATATCCTTCTCCTCTCTTAACAAATCCAAGATCTTCATAGGCCATGATCTCTGCTATAGTGAAGCAATCATGAACTTCTGCTGCATCAAAATATTTAGCTGTGTTTTCTGTTTCTAAACCTGCTTTTTTGTATGCCATTTTTGCTGCCTGGCTTGCTGCCTCTAAACCAGTAAAGTTATTTCTTCTAGAGAGGTTTGCACTACCAGAAGATGCTCCTACAGAATGGATCCAGACAGGCGAATCTGTGACTTTCTTTGCTACTTCTTCACTTGCCAATATAACAGTTGCACTTCCATCGGTTATTGGAGACGCATCAAATAATTTAAGAGGCCATGCTATGTATCTGCTGTTCATGCATGTTGCCATATCTATTTTTCTTTGGAATTGAGCTTTTGGATTAAGGCTTGCATAATAATGATTTTTAATAGCTACCTGACAAAGGTCTTCTTCTGTTGCTCCATATTTAGACATATATGCTGTTGCGTATAGAGCATAATATCCGGGAAATGTTAAACCAAAATTTTCAAATTCCCAAAAATAGTTTCCTGCCCTGCCTATAAATTCAACAACTGTTGGTGTTGGACTTTCATTCATCTTTTCAACTCCTGTTGCCATTGCAATATCAAATTGGCCTGATGCAACTGCGTTGTATGCATTAAATACAGCAGAGCTTCCTGATGAACAGGCTGCCTCTACTCTGTACAAAGGTTTACCAGTTAAGCCAGCATATTCGGATAAAACAACTGCAGGTAAAGGTTCTGCACTCCATCCTCCAACATTAGAAACAGCAACATACTCTATATCTTTTGCCTCTAAATTAGCGCTATTTAAGGCTTGTTTTATTGATTCATATGACAGTTCTGCTAAATTAACTTCATTTCTAACTCCGAATTTAGAATGTCCAGTTCCAATAACAGCTACTTTTCTGCCCAATTTATGCACCTTTTTTTAATCTAGCTGAACAGTTTATAATTTTCATCTTAAAATGCTTATGTTTTCCCACGAAATAAATATTTATAATCTTATCTAATTTTTTGATTAATAAATAAATTTTGGAGCAAATATATAAGCTTAGCAATTAAACTCCTAATGATCGAGTTTATTATTTAACAATAATTATTTTTTTTGAAAATACTAAAATGGTGGACAAGATGTCTTTGGATGAAATGAAAGAATCTTTTCAAAATATATTTGATAAAGCTATTGAGAGAGTATCTGAAATAAAGACGTGGAACAAAGTTTATCAATTTGTTATAGAAGGTAATGGAGAATTTTATGTTGAAATAAGCAATGGTAAATTAAAGATTTCTGAAGGAAAGCATCCTAATCCAATAGCAACTTTAACAGCAAAACCAGATATAATGAAAAAAATTATTAGCGGGGAATTAGATTCAATGAAAGCATTTATGACAAGACAGCTAAAAATAAGTGGGAATGTATTAGATACTGTAAACCTAAAGAAATTAATAGATGCTGGTTTGGGTAAAGAGTAAATAAAAATTAAAAAGAATAAATTTTTTTTCTATCAATCCTATATTTTATAAAACCAGGCATGACTCTCTTAACTATAGCATTATATATATTTATCGATCTTAATATGTTAGAATTATCTCCATCTATAAGCAAAAAGTTTGCAAAATTACCTTCTTCAATTATTTTTGGCCTTATTTTTGCTAAGTAATAACCATTTAAGTATATGCTTTCTAATAGTTTCTTTGCTACATCTTCTCCTTTAATCCCCTTTAGTCTTAAAAATAGTAACAATTCGTTTACTTCTTTGTATATATCTGGTAAAAACCATGAAGCATTATCTGTTCCTACAGAAAATTTTATATTATATTTTAAGGCTAAATCTATAGGGGGTATTCTTAGACCATGCCATAAGTTGCTTGTTGGGCAAAAAATTAGATATGTATTTGTCTGACTTAATTTGATGAAATCTTTTTCATTAAGATATAATCCATGGATTATTGCATCGAAGCTTGCTTTCAGGCTAATCTCAAAGTCAAATTTTTCTCTACTTTCAGGGTCTTCGGCAACATGAGTCATTGAGGGTCTATATGTATTTGAAAGTCTTACTATTTCTTCAGGATTGTAGTCTAATGGACTTGAAATTCCTAATCCATCGCAATATCTTGGAAAATCCGGGCCTGGTCTTCCTAATATTAAAACATCTATTTTATTGTTTAAAATGCTTAGAGCATCTTTAGATGCTTTACATCCAACACCTCCACCTTCTCTAAAATCTATTAATAATCCTAAACCCATATTATAGGCTGTTTCATAAAATTTCATTATTCCATTTATTAAAGAATTATAAGGCAAAGAATTTAATAGTTTGTGCTTTAAACCATCAGGGTATGAAACAAGCTCATGTAAATTTTTTCCTATTCCATATTCTGGAAAGCCGTTATCTCCACTATGCACATGAGAATTAGCAGGCTGTGGTATCGCAATTAGATTGGTGCTTCCTATGGAGTTATTACAGGTATTATTGCTTCCTATGGATTCTATTATGCCATCATTATTTATATTAATACAGACATCTTTTTTAACTGATAATTCTTTTCCTATTAGCGCTAAACCTGCTTTTATTTCCATTTTATTCGCCTTATTTTTTTCTCATTCTAAATGGTTCCTTTAAATGTTTTTTAGGTTTTACCACTTATCCACACTTTTATCGGGAACTTTTCTCCTAAAGGTTTGATAGTAAGAAATGTAAAGAAACCAATATCTTATATCGTATTTCATAATAGAGTAGCTCCCATAGGTAACCCTCAAGATATCGAGAACACCCCCTTCAGGGCGGGATAGAGGTCAGCTTATTAATAGTATCATTAAAATGCATTGAATTAATAGAAAAAATCGATGAAAATTCTTCTAAAATCTCATTATTTTTTGTTTTTTATCAATATTTAAAAAGGAGGATTAGAGTTATAATTTATAGAAGATAAAAAATAGACATCGTGGTGGAAAAATGTCATACATGGTTGAACAGAGATGGAAATCAACCCTATTAAATCAGGTATATATATTAATCTATTCTGTATTGGCTGTATTTATTGGAGTTAACTACATGCTTTTCATATTGGTTATAATATTTGTTATGATTAGCATGTTTCTGCAAAGCTATTTGGGAGGAAATCCATTAGGTAAAAACACCAAAGTAACAGAAATATTGCAAGGAAAAAGACTATATCATGAACCAGAAACAAGAAGCATACAAATGAAAGATAAACAAGTAATGGTTGATTTTCAAGAGCAAACTAAATTCACACTATATACAACCATTGGTATGTTTATAGGTTTAATATATTTCTTTGTTTTGTTTAAACATGTGCCAGACCTAGCTAAGTTTTTGGGATATTATATATCATATAGCGCTAGGTTGGATTTGTTTTTAGCATTTCTAATCTATTTTGAAGGCTACTTTATCATAACAACCTTAAATATGATTTGGGCTGTTAGCAGGATAAAGAAATTACCTATGATAAACACACCATCCCAATATACTATTACAGATAAGGGAATAGTCATAAAAGGTATGATATCGACAAAAGGAATAGCATTCCCATTGCCTAATGAAGTTAATGTAAACATAAATGAAGATAGAAAGTTTGTAGAAGTAATAAAGGAAGGAAAAAGAACTATAACAAAACTGAGATTCTATTCTAAAAATCCAAAAAGGCTATATGAAATTATTAGAAAATATGGAAAATTATCTGAAGATCAAGGCACAAAGACCCAGAATATATAAGCTTTAAAATACGAGCTTTTACAATTTAATCTTGAGTGTTAGTAAAGGGTGTATAAGATGCCTGGAGAAAATAAAACAACGACTCCAATGAAGTATTTGAGAGATGCGATAGATACACAGGTATATGTAAAGCTAAAAGATGGCAGTGAATTTGTTGGTACATTAAAAATGACCGATACAACAATGAATTTAATATTAGATGATTCCATAGAGGTAAAAGATGGTAAGCAAGTAATTGCAAAAATTGGAAAAATATTAATAAGGGGTAGTATGGTTCAATATATTAGCTTCACTCCAGATGTAGCAACAGGAGAAGCATTGGCAAAATAATAGTTAATACTTGTCATTGGTTGCTCAAAAAATAATACCTTCTTTCAAAAAGCGAAAGGTTTTATACCTGCTCTGTGCAATTTAATAAACAAGATAGGTGTGTTAGCTTGCCAATAAGAACGATATTATTAGGTGCAGGACCAGGAGCTGCTTATTTTGCAGCTGGAATAGAAAGATTAAAAACGGGAGAAATAGAAGCCTATGGAATTCCTTTTGGAAATCTTTTTAGATCGTATAGGCCCGAAGAAATACAAATTTTGGCAGTTTTTGAAGTGGATAATAAAAAAATTGGTTTAGATATGCATTCTGTAACAAGCAAATTACTTAATGAAAATAGTATACCAAATTCGCTAAAAGATATAGAAATCCTAAGGGGTCTCCATTGCAAAAGTACATTGGGCTTACCCATAGATGCAACAGGACTAGACGATATAATTGGAGAACCAAGCATTGCTATAAATGAGTTTATTTCCTTGCTAGACAAGTTAAAACCAGATATTATAGTTAACATTATTACTACAGAAAAACAGATACAAATAAATAATGAATCCGAGTTTGTAAAATTAGCAACTAGTTGTGGAGGAGGGGCTTCTTTGGCTTATGCATATGCTGCAGCAGAGTACAGTAGATTGCATAACAAGGTATCTTTTATTAATCTAACTCCTCCCTTGCTAGCAAATTCTCCAGGAGTGATATCCTATTATGAAAAAGTGGGAGGTTTAGTTTTTGGAGACGATGCGGCAACGGGAGCAACCCCATTGACAGCAGATTTACTAGAGCATATGGCAGAAAGGAATAGGAAGGTATCTTCGGTTGCCCAGTTTAATATAGGGGGAAATATGGACTTTTTAAGCCTAACAGAGCCAGAAAGAAATAAATCAAAAGAAAACACAAAAGGAAGCATAGTTAACGATATATTGGGTTATGATGCCCCCCATTATATTAAACCAACAGGCTTTCTAGAGCCATTGGGTGATAAAAAGTTTGTAGCAATGCACATTGAGTATGTAGGATTTGGTGGATATAAAGATGAAATAGTTGTAACAGGTAGAATAAATGATAAATCTAACTTAGGCGGTTTAATGGCTTCTGTAATACCTATAACCAAAGCATATATTGATAGAGGTTATAAAGGCACAGTAACATCAATAAATAGGTTCTTTATGAAAAGACCTGGTCCTCTAGGAACAAAAAATGTATCTAGAATAGTAGCTTATAATGAGTTGATGAAGGAGTTAAAATCTATTGACATTATTTAAATAAAAATGTATATTAGAAATACATAAAGGCTTATATTACCTTTTTAATAAACAAATTATAATTTGTAAATGTGGTTTAAAATGATAACTTTAATGCAATATGGTCTTTCAATAGTTTCAGGTATCATAGTAGGATTTTCTCTTGGATTGATTGGTGGAGGTGGATCAATATTAGCTGTGCCATTATTGCTATACTTTGTAGGTTTAAGCAATATGCCTAATGCCGCCCATATAGCCTTAGGTACAACGGCTTTAGCTGTAGGGTTAAATGCGTATGTTAATTCTTATATGCATTTGAGAAAGCACAATGTTGGAGTAAAAATTGGGGGAATTTTTGCAGGAGTTGGTCTTGTCGGTTCATTAATCGGAACTTATTTAGGTCACATAACACCAGGGTCTAGTTTATTGCTATATTTCTCAATTGCCATGATAATACTAGGTTTTTATGTTGGCTTTAAAAAAAATGCAACAAAGGCTGGAACACACGAAGAAATACCAAGAATTAATGAAGCATTTAATAAATGCAGAAATCTAACACCTAAAACAATAGCTATTATTGGATTTTTTGGCTTTTTAGTTGGATTAGTAAGCGGTTATTTTGGTATAGGAGGAGGTTTTCTTATAGTACCTGCTTTAATGTTTTCTGCATCATTATGTATATCTAGAGCGATAGGGACTTCATTAATAAGTGTCGGTACCTTTGGTCTTGCAAGCGGCTTGCTATATTTACATTATGGAGACACGATAGTTTCAATCTCTTTGTTATATTTATTAGGTGGTTTGCTTGGCGGATATTTTGGAACAATTTTAGCTGTAAAAGCTCCTAAATCAACTTTGCAGAAGGCTTATGGTATAATAATAGTAATAGTTGGTATTTATATGATATTTAGAGTCATGCATATAGGAATTTAAAAATAAATTTAAATTTTTATCTTAAGTTTTTTAATTGGTGAAAAAATGAAAATCAAAGCTGCGGTTTTAAAGGAATTTAACAGACCATTTTCAATAGAGTATATCAATTTAGAAAACAAAGAAGGGAATGTTATAGTTGAAAACAAGGCTGTAGGAATTTGTGGAAGAGACCAAGTAATATGGAAAGGTGGATTTAAAAATTTAAAGCCTCCGTTAATTTTAGGTCATGAAATATTTGGGATTTATAATTACAAACCAGTAGCAGTTTTTCCTGCTAATGTATCTGAAAAGTGTTTAAAAGAAATGGAAGGAAGGGAAAATTTGTGTACAGATTATAGTATAATAGGTGAAAAAGAACAAGGTGGATATACAGAAAAAATTTCTGTATCAGAATGGAATCTGATTGATTTACCAGATGAAAACTTTGAAAAATATGCTGCATCTACTTGCGGAGTAGCTACAATAATTCATGCAGATATATTAGCAGGCTTAGATAAGGGATCAAAAGTCTTTGTCACGGGATCCACGGGAGGAGTTGGAATCCATGGAATTCAATATCTGGTTAATAAGAATTATGAGGTATATGGGTATGCAAGAAGTGAGGAAAAGGAAAAAATTTTAAAGGATTTGGGCGTATTTCCTGTTAAGTCTTTTGATTTTTATAAAAAAGAGGGAAAAATGGATTCAGTCTTTGAAATTGTTGGTTCGTTGACAATTAATGATAGCATGTTATCTTTAAAGAAAAGGGGTAAATTAATATTAATTGGAAATATAAGTGGAGAAGAAATTAAAATTATCAGACCAGCTTTTGTTGTTATGAATGAAATATCTATAATTGGAACTGCAGCATATACAAAGAAAGAATATGAAGAGGCTATAGATTTAATAGGAAAAAACAAGATTAAACCATTTTATAGTTTATATAAATTAGATGAAATTAATAAGGCATATAATGATATAAATGGAGGAAAAATAGTTGGAAGAGCCGTATTAAAAATTTAATTCAGAAAAGGTGGTTGAAATGAGTAATGTATCTTTCATAACTGGAGGGGATAGGGGGATAGGTAAAGCTATAGCAAAAAGATTTGCAAAAGAAAAATATGTTGTAATAATTTCCTATAATAGAAACGAGCAAGGTACCAAAGAAACAGTTAAAGAACTTTTAGATATTGGAGCTGAAAAAGCATATAGCTTAAAATTGGATTTATCTTCAGAAAAAAGCATAACATATGCTAAAGAGGTTGTTAATGGGCTTGTCGATCATATAAATGTTTTGGTAAATAATGCTGGAATAATTAGCTATACTCAATTTGAGGATGTAACCTTAGAAGAATGGAATAATATTATAGGGATTGATTTAACAGGTCCATTTCTAATCATAAAGAATTTTTTGGATTTATTAAAAAAATCAAAATGGGCATCAATAGTTAATGTTTCCAGCATAGCAGGACAAACTGGAAATGTTTATGGAGGAATTTCTTATGTTGTTGCAAAGGCAGGTCTCATAGGATTAACAAAAAGATTATCTACTGAATTTGCAAAATATGGGATAAGAGTAAATGCTGTTGCGCCAAGTTTTGTTAATACTGATATGGTTGCAGATATATTAAAAGATGAAAATAGGAAGAAATCTGTTATAGATTTACATCCATTAAAAATTTTGCTGGAGCCTGATGATATTGCTGAAGCAGTTTATTTCTTATCAGATCCAAAACTATCAAGGGGAATAACTGGGCATGTATTAAGTATAAATGCTGGCAGATATACCTAAGGAGGAAGCTATTTTGTTAGGAAAGTTGAGGAAATACATTAATGAGTATTTACCAAAAACACTAGGTAATTTCTTTGCTAAGGCTGGGCTTACTGCTAATGACGCAACATTAATTGGTTTTTTATTTGCAATACTTGCTCCAATATTAGCATATTTTAAAATTTATTATGGAATCCCAGTAGTTATTTTATTATCTGGCTTCATGGATATAATCGACGGAGCTATAGCTAGAGCAACTAGTAAAACTAGTAGATTTGGGGCCTATCTAGATTCATTAACCGATAGATTATCGGATATGCTTTTTTTCTTAGCGTTAGCTTTATCTGGTGTTAATGCCTTTATAGCTATAATAGCCTTAGGCTTGTCTGAGATAGTTAGTTATTCAAGGTCAAAAGGAGAGCTAATAGGTGTTAAAATGGAGGGTATAGGCCTATTAGAAAGGAGTGAAAGGCTATTATTGCTTTTCATAGTCTCAATTTTATTAATATTTAGACAAGTATTGATATCAAACATAATAGTATCAATAATAGCATTATTTGGAGCCATAACAATATATCAAAGATCTTCAAAGGTTTTATCTTCATTAAAGAATTAATTATTTTGAAAATAGGCCTTATAAATTTAATTTTATTTCCTCATATTATTAGCAAGTATCATTGTTACTTTGCAAATGGATTAATAGGTTCAGGCCTATCTATAATGTTTCTGTAATCAGATACAAGCTTTCCTCCAACAAATACCTTTATTGGAAAACCATACATTTCTTCCATAAAATGCATATTATAAGGTGCCTTGCTGAATGTTTCAACAAATCTCCATTTCATTGATTTATCAATAACTATTAGATCTGCTCTTGCATTTCTATCTATATAACCATAGTTGCTTAATCCTAATATTTTTGCTGGGCTGTATGATAATAAGAAAAGAAATCTATCAATACTGATTAAGCCAAGAGTTACTAGCTTAAATACGAGCCAAGGCCACAATCCTAACCAAGGTATGCCAGAAGGGCAAGTAATAAAATTATTTTTTTCTCTATCTGAGTGAGGTGCATGATCGCTGCACATGGCATCAATTTGTCCATCAATTAATAACTTAAATAAACTGTATTTTGTTTCTCTATCTCTCAGTGGTGGGTTTACTCTATAGTAACAGCCCATGTTATTGCTATCATAAAAAATATGATGAGGTGTTGAATCAACTGTATAATTAAACTTTTTTGCCTCATAGACAGTTGAAGGACAGCTTGCATGAGTTATATGAATCTTTTTTGCCTCATAGTCTATTGAATTTAAATAGTCAACTGCTGAAGATTCATAATGGCAACCCCTAACTAAACCTCTTTCAAAATTTTCCAAATCATTTATTTTCTCCGCTTCCTGAAGCTCTGGATGTAATATAACTAATTTATTTATATTTAGTAATTTTTTTATTATATTAATTTTAGATCCCAAGTCCTCTGGATAAATTTTGAAACCTGCTATAGGTAAATCAATTATTTCTTCTATATCATCAATTTTAGATGGAACGCCTGAGTAAACCCCATAGTCCGTATAGCTTTTGTTTTTAAGTTCATTTAGTTTAAGTTCAATCGATTTCCTGTTATTTAATTTTGGTTTAGTGTTTGGCATATCAACAACTAACGTAAAACCTGATTGGACTGCAGACTTCGTTCCAGTTTCTTCATCTTCTTTATATGAGAGATCAAGCCCCCTAAGATGAACATGCAAATCTATCAATCCTGGTGCAATTATATAGTTACTGTACTCGTATTTTTTGTTAGACTTTGGTAATTTACTGATAGAATCTATATAACCATCATCATTTATATTTATGCAATTATTACCTAAAAAACCTCTATAATCAAATATTTTCCCACAAACAGATGATATAATCATTTATTTTCGCCGATTAATTCATTTATAATATCATCCTCTGTTAATATTGAACCGCAATAATCGCATTGTAATTTTATTTTATCTTTACTAATCAAAGTAAAGCTACTTTGTATAGGCTCTCCTGGTTTTCTTGTAATGCATGTGGGATTATTGCATTTAAGAGTTCCCTTTATTTTCTTAGGTATTTCAACCTTGTATTTCTTTATGACTTGATAGTCTTTAATAATATTTATTGTAGCATTAGGAGAAATCAGGCTAATTTTTTCAAGGTCTTCAGAATTTGGGTAGTAATCTTCAAGCTTTACTATATCTTTCTTTCCCATGGTGGTGCTCGGTACATTCATAACTAGTGCCATTCTAAAGCCTTCATTACCTTTTATGTTTAAAATTTTTAGGACTACTAAGGACCTGCCTGAATTTATATGATCAATAACTGTACCATTGGCTATCTTACTAACTAATAGCTTTTCTTTGCTTTTTGACAACTCAATCACCTCCTAATACCAAAGACAATAAGGACATTCTCAATGGAACTCCAAGGCTTGCTTGTAAAAAGTATCCCTGATAGCTTGTACTGTCAATATCTGGAGAAAGCTCATCGATCCTAGGTAATGGGTGTAAAACCTTTGCATCCTTTTTTGCATAGCTTTCTAATAGCTTTCTAGTTAATTTATAGCTTCCTTTTACTTTTTCATATTCTTGAAGATCTGGGAATCTTTCCTTCTGAATCCTTGTAACATAAATTATATCAGCATCAGATATTGCTTCTATTTCTTGTTCTTCTCTTAGCTTTAGGCCTTTATTTTCTGCAAGCATCTTAATTTCTTCTCTCAATTTGAGCGATTGAGGAGAAATTAATATTATTTCTTTTGGTTTATACATTGTTAAACCATAAATTAGGCTTGAAACGGTTCTTGAATATTTAAGGTCACCAACTAATGCAAAGCTTAATCCATCTATTGTATTAAACAATACTCTCGATGTATATAAATCAAGCATAGCTTGTGTTGGGTGATGAGACCTTCCGTCTCCACCATTTATAACCGGTTTTTCTGCAATATTTGAGGCAAACATTGCTGCACCTTCAAATTTGTGTCTTAATACTATTGCATCTACATATGAATCGATCATTTTTATAGTATCTGCAAATGTCTCCCCCTTAGCAACACTTGTACCTTCTTCGCTGGTAAATCCAACAGTATCTGCTCCAAGTCTTTTTGCAGCTGTTTCAAAACTCATTCTTGTTCTTGTTGATGGTTCAAAAAACGCTAGCCCTATTATCTTACCTTCTAGTTCTTTTTTAATCTTCCCTCCTTTTAGTTCTCTTACCTTCTCGTCAGTTTTCTCAAACAATTCTTCAAGATCATTCCTAGTAAAATCTAATATATTAACTACATCTTTATTTTTCCACAATTTAAGGCACCCCATAAAGCTCAAGATTAATTTTTCTAAATATATTTTCTTCTATTAAATTTTGGTTCTGCAGACTATTTAATATATCCTTCAAGGAGAACAAATAATTTAAGTTTACTCCTTCATTTCTTAAATTACTTAAAGCCCCTTGATTTCTATCGATAATAACTAGAGATTCATCGACTATTCCTCCAAGGGATCTAATCAATTTTACCGCTGATATTATGCTTTCTCCAGTAGTTGATACATCATCGATAATCAAGCAATTCTTTTTATTCACATTAAAACCTTCAATTTTGCTATCTGTTCCATGACCTTTAGAAGGTCTAACGTATGACATGGGCATCATTAATTTATAAGAAATTATTGTTGCCCAAGGTATGCCTCCAGTTGCTACTCCAACTATTGAATCTATTTTTTTTGATTTTATTATTTTTTCTGCAAAATTTGTTAATAAGTCTGAAACTTTTTTAAATCCGTTTGGATATCCTAGCATGTTTCTCATGTCAATATATATCGAGCTTGTTTTCCCGCTAGCCAATAAAAAATTACCTATTTTTATAGAATTTGTTTCATATAAAAGCAAGGAAATCTCATTCATTTCCTGCATTGATCTAACCCTCTTTTTTGCTCATAGATTAATACCTTAGTTGCTTCTTTAGGGTCTGGAGCATTTGTTATGTATCTACCTACAATTTCAAAATCTGCACCATGGCATAACGCTTCTCCAGGTTTTGCTCCTTGTATGCCAATACCTGGAGAAAGTATTTTTATTCCTCTTCCAATACTTTTCCTAAAATATGTTATTATTTCTGGTCTGGTTGCAGGTGCTACAATACCCCATGGCATTATATCAATTATTAACTTTGTTATGTTTTCAAGTTCCTTATCGTAAATCTCCTCAGATCCTTTATGGCTCATAGATCCAACTAATATTAGTTTCTTGTTTTGTTTATCGAGATAATTTTTAAGATCCGAAATTGCGTCTTTTTTTCCTATAAATGAGTGTGCAATAAATGCATTAACATAGGAATTAAATATCTTAACTGTTTCTATCATTACATCTCCTATATCTGCTAGTTTTAAGTCTGCAATAATTAAATTATTTTTACAAATTTCATTAATTTTACTAATTAATGTTAGATCGTGCTTTAAAAGCAATGGTAAACCAAGCTTTATACCTGTAACCATGTTGCAAATATTAGACAATATGTATATTACATCTTTACCATCTTCAGTATTTGATCTATCTATTGCAACTATTAAAGTCAAATTAACCCACTCTAATAGTTATATTAGAATTGGTTTATAAATTTAGTTGGTGTTAAACCATGAAACAAAAGAATCGTGCAAAAATTTTAGGCTGCTTTGGGAAACATCTGTTAATCCGTTCACGCTTAAAATTCCATCTATTAAATTATTTGGCAGTTCATCAAATAGGCGATAAGTTAATTGGCCAAATCCTTCGACAAGATATGACCTAGTTAATGCAATTTCATTATTACATTTCATGATTGGGTTTATTTTAAAGGGCTCAAAAACTGATATAACAGGTTTACCATAATAGCCTGCTATTATTGCAACATTTTTTGCTCCTACTTTGTTAAATAGACACCCATCAATTGTTATGTTATCTGCACCAATAAGAATAACATTACTTTTCTCAATTGCAGAGCTAACAGCCGAGTCAGGATATAACTCTACATCAATTCCTAAGCTTTTTGTTTGGGTTGCAAAATATGCACCTTCGCCACCAGGCTGAGATTCTCCAACTAATACCTTGTTTATCTTTTCTTTGTACCTTGCAACTACATCTAATATATTGCTGCTATTGCTCATTGTAAATATATTTATTTCTTCTTTAAATAATTGAGCTGCATGCTCTACAATAGATTTTCTTGCCCATGACATGTATGATAAAAATTTATTTGTAGCCCATTCTAGTGTTTTTCCTTGATTACAAGCATTTTGCATTATTAAAGATAAATTGTACAAACTACCCATTAAAGGGTTTGCATCAGTAACAATTTTTGTTATGATATCTATATCCTTGCATGATATTGTGTTTTTATTTGCTTCATTCAATATTGCTTTTGCCATAGCCTCTGAACTCCATGAAGCCCCCCTAACCCTTTCTCTTGATATTTCTAACGCAACTTCATTAATCCTCTCCAAATCGGTATACACCACAAAATTAGAGTATAGCAAAATATTTATTAACTAGTAACAACTGGATAGGGTATCCAGGAGAGGAAAAATGAATTCAAGTAAGTTAATAATAGCAATTATAGTTATTATGGTGATAGGATTTTCTATAATTGGATATTCCATGCTTTCCCTTTATTCTGAAGTTCAGAAAGAAGTTATAAACCTTAACTCAACAATACTGCATGCAAGCAATGAAACTCAGACTGGACTTAGCAATAAAATAGCAAATCTTGCCAATGAGATAGGATTTTTGGAAAGCAAGGTTAATAATTTAAACAGTAGTGCTTACAGCTCAATAAATTCTTTGCAAAAGCAGTTGAATCAATTGGTTTATCAGCTAAACTTTCCTGTAACAATAATTGACGCAACAAATACTTCAGTAACAATACCATCTTATCCAGAAAGAATAATTTCGTTGGATCCAGCAAGTACTGAGATCTTGTTGTCAATAGGAGCCGGAAATCAATTAATAGGTGTTGATAATGATAGTTTTTATTATCTACCGCCCAATTTTGAGAAGCAACTAATAACACTATATAATGAAGGTAAGTTGGTTAATATAGGTAGTACATATTCAGGGCCAAATATAGAGACAATTATAGCCGAAAGACCTGATCTAGTAATAGGGACATACCAATGGAGTTTCTCTTCCACGGCGCAAGTTTTAAAGAATTATGGAATCCCGGTGGTTTTGCTCCCATCTTATAATTCATTGTCTGATTTATATACGGCAATAATAATGGTCGGTAAGGCAACAGGTCATGTAAATCAAGCAGTTAATTTGGTCGAAAACATTTCTAAGGAAATATCATATATAAGGCAATTAACTCAAAATGTTACACCTCAAAACGTTTCCTATCTATTATGGATAAATCCTACATATGTAGCAGCAGGAGGAACTTTTCAGAATGATATGATAACTTTATCTGGCAATAACAACGCATTTTCTAATATGTCTGGATGGCCAGTAATTAGTCCTGAGGAGTTATTGAAAGCCAATCCGAGCATAATTATAATTGATAGCAATTATGGGTTAATAAACGAGTCCGATTTAATATTTTGGCTAAATCAAACTATTGGAAATGCATATGAAAACATATCAGCAATAAAATATGGAAAAGTATATGCAATAAGTGGATATTATGAAGACTATCTGAATGAGCCAGGACCTATGGTTGTTCAAGGTATAGAATTATTTGTTTCTATAACACACCCAAGCATTTTAAATATAACCAGCGTACCAGAGCTTATTACACCAAATGATTTTAATTTAACTTCCATTTCATAGGGAGGATTTAATGAGATTGATAAATAATAGATTTTTTTTAATTTTAACAATAATTTTGTTACCGGTATCATTTATTATTTCATTATCAGTGGGCTCTTATAATAAAGTGGGCTTAAATCAAGCCCTTCAATACTTTTTTGGAGTTAAATTACCATCAGTTTATGAGGACATACTTTTTTATAGATTAACCAGAACATTAGCAGCTCTGGTTCTTGGGATTGGGCTATCGAGCTCAGGACTGACATTGCAATATACTTTAAAAAATCCATTAGCAGATCCATTTTTATTAGGAATTAGCTCTGGAGCAATATTGGGAGTAACTTTATCGGAATATTTTGGGTATGTTTCTTTTTATCAATTATATATTTCATCTCTAATGGGTGCTTTAGCAAGCCTTGCAGTTGTATTATTAATTTCAGCAATTTTTAAATCATCTCCAACTTCTGTAATTATAGCGGGTATATCCATATCATATTTCTTAAGTGGTATCACAACAATTTATATGATTAAGCTAGGCCCAAAGATTCCAGGAGTATTGTTTTGGTTATTTGGAAGTGTTGCATTTTCTACCATGGGTTTAGTTGAAAAAACAACAATTATTGTTGTATTATCCTTGTTTATAATGTTTTATTTCTGGAAATCGATTAATTCTTTAATGTTGGGTGAAGATATAGCAAGTAGCCTGGGCGTAAATGTGTTTAGGGTCAGGATAGTTTCATTAATAGTTACTTCTCTATCAACTTCTGCTCTTGTAGCAATGGCAGGACCAGTTGGATTCATAGGATTAGCTGCACCTTGGATGGCAAGGCTTATAGTTGGAAGCAATTATGGAAAGGCGTTATTTATGAGCTTAATAACAGGTTCCCTATTGGCCATATTTAGCGATGTACTTGCAAGAATAGTTATTTATCCAAGCGAAGCTCCACTAACCGCTATCACAAGCATTTTCGGTGCTCCAGTTTTGATTTACTTAACACTAAAGTATAAAGGAAAGTTATAGGTGGTAATGAAAATGAGCATATCTGTTTCAAACTTAACATATAAAATTAAGGACAGAGCAATAATAAATAACATAAGTTTTGATTTAGATGAGGGAAATATATTAGCTATATTAGGTCCGAACGGAGTTGGTAAATCAACCTTGTTAAAAATATTGGCTGGTATAATAAAGCCAAGTTATGGTAATATATTTTTATATGGTAATACTCCCGAAAGATTTAGAAAACATATCTCATATTTGCCAGCTAATTATACTGTAGATCCATACGCTACAGCAGAGGATGTAATGTTCGCAGAACTTTATGACAATAAATTCTTCTTCAGCAAAAACAATAGGAATGAAATAAGAAAATGGGCCTCTTTATTTAATTTAAATGGTTATTTGAACAATCCATTTGGTTCTCTCAGTAGTGGAGAACAAAAACTTGTTTTGCTTGCAGGAGGTTTTGCTAGAAACCCAAAGGTATTTCTATTAGACGAACCTACTGCATTTTTGGATATTTCGAATCAGGCTAAAATTTTGTCTTTGATTAGGGATTTATCAAAAAGAAATAATATAACAATAGTGTTAGCAATACATGAAATTTATTATGCAAACATAGCCGATAAAGTAATTTTATTAAAAAAAGGTAATATAGTTAGATATGGTTCTCCAAAGAATGTGTTAGATAAAAATATATTAAAGGATGTATATGGTATTGAATTGGAAGAAATGGATCTTAATAACAATAAGATATTTTTGCCAAAGGATATATTGTCTTAAATAATTTTTATTAAGAGAAGGTTTATATCTAGATTTAAATCTACTATTATACTATAAAAAGGCAATGAAAATGGTATTCTATAAAAGATAACGAGTTACAGTTTGTTTCTACACTTTCAATCATTTTATTTCAACTTATGATTGAGTATAGGAACTTAGCTCTAGCAATCTACTCATCTTCACAGTGATTGTGTCAGCAAACTATATAGGCGCAAATTCATTTCTTGTTTCAGATAAAAAACTTCATGAAATAGCACTACAAGAAGGATTAAACAGTATACTTATATAGTATAATTTCTCTTATAACATTTTAATTAGTTTATGTACTTAATTTAATGTATTGCTTAAAACCTATTTTTAGAGATTGCTGCTTAAAGATAAGTTTTATATAATTCATTTAAATCTTTTTCCTATCAAATATGTATGCTTCACCAATATAAGATAAGCATCTTCCTAGCTATTAAATGCAAGAAAAAGGTTTTTTGAAAAGCAGCAAACTTGTTGAAGGGGTCAGTTGGGCAATATTAGCTTTGATCCGTAACAGGATATCTTAAAAATAACATTAGTAAAAACCATAACAGTATGATTTAGTTCTATTGCTTGCATCTGATGCGTTTGAGTATCTATATTATATTCAATATAAAAACGATAGACATAACTATGTAGAGACAAATAGTGGGATTTAGTAAACCGGGATAAGGCGGAAAGAGATATTAAAAACCCAATTCTACCAAAACTTATAATTTTTGCATTTAACTTTTTTATTGGTGCTCTAAATGAAAATTATAGTTACAGCTTCGACTAAAGGGATAGGCTATGGTATTTCAAAGGTTTTGTTAGAAAATGGAAATGATGTAGTTATTTCTGGACATAATGAAAGGAACCTAGAAAGTGCTTTGGATAGCCTGAAAAGCTATGGTAAAATACATGGAATCCTTGCAGATTTGAGAAATATAAACGATATAAAAAATCTTGTTGATGAATCAATTAATATATTGAAGGGGCTTGATGCATTAGTTTATGTGGCTCCTCCTCCAAAACCAGGTAATTTTGAAGATACACCAATAGAAGCGTGGGACGAAGCAGTTAAATCATTACTTTTAAGTGCTGTATGGATTACAAAAATTTCTTTACCATATATAAAAGAAAGTAAAGGGTCTTATGTATATTTGAGCAGCTTTGCTATAAAGGAACCTCAAGAAAATTTAATATTAAGTAATGTAGTAAGGATTTCTTTAGCAGGATTAACTAAAAGCCTATCTAAAGAATTAGGTAAATATGGGATAAAGGTTAATATGATAATGCCTGGATGGATAGAAACTGAAAGGGTTGAGGAGGTCGTAAATTCTAAAACTAAAAAAGAAGGGAAAGATAAGAAAGATATAATAAAAGAAATCGAATTTGAAATTCCATTAAAAAGGATGGCTAAGCCAGAAGAAATAGGAGATCTTGTTAACTACTTAATAGCCAAAAATACTTATGTGAGCGGAGCTTCAATACCTTTTGATGGTGGACTGTTGAATAGTGTTTTTTAAAGTGAAGAAAGATATCTCATTATGGAATTTGCTGCATCCATACCGCTCTTTAATGCAGGACCTAGCTGGCTTGGACCGTGGACTACATCACCTGCTGCAAATACTCCTTTTCTTGTTGTCATTAGGTTTTTATCAGTAACTATTGTTCCCCAATCAGTTAATGTTATGCCGCAGCAATTGTTTGTTAGAGGTGCTGTTGGCTTTTCTCCTACAGCCTTTGATGCAAAATTAATCTCTGTTTCAAATTCGCTACCAGGTATTGGAACTGGTTTTGGCCTCTTTTCCCCAGGTGCATGAACTAGAGTATTTCTTATCAATCTTACTATTCTTTTACTGTTTACCTCTTTAAATTCTGTAGGAACTGTTAGTTCCCATATCTCAACTCCTGCTGCTTCTATATTATTCATTTCCATAACTCCCATAGGAGCTTCTTTTCTGCTCCTTCTGTATGATAGTATAACCTTGCTTATCTTGTTCTTAAATTCATCGTATGTTATTGGTATATATGCTGCATCCTCAGCAGTATATCCCCCTCCAATAACCATTAGCTTTCCAGATATGTTTGGGACTATATCCCAAGATTTGTAACCAAACTTTGCAAGATGTGTAGCAATTATAAATTCCATTGAAGGGAATACCCAAGGTAAGTCTTCTCCTGGAACTTTCATTCTACTGCTTTCCCATGTCCCTGTAGCAATTAATGTTGCATCATGGTCTTTAATTATATCCTCCAGATCTACTGAATGGCTTGGACTTATTATTTTGTCCATCAAACCATAGCTTACATTCGCATTTATTTTGGTATTAAGAACGAATTCAACCCCGGCATCCATTAGCTCCTTTATTCCTTCTCTAACAGGCGGCTTTGGTATTCTATAGACATGAATTCCAAATATTAGCATACCTCCAGGTTCTGGTAGCATATCATAAATTGTAACCTGATATCCTTTACATCTTAAAATACCTGCAGCACCAAGACCTGCTGTACCTGCTCCAATTATAGCTACTTTTTTACCAACCCCAGTTGGAACCTGTTCTGGCTTGCACCTTAAAAATTTCATGCGTCTGCACACCCAAAAAGTATCTTATTAAAAGGGATTAATAAACCTCTAAAAATAATTTATTAATAGGTGTTACTTTATGGATTGCGAGGAGAAAAAATCCGATGATTGTGGTTCAAGATGGTTGTTATGTAAGCATGGATTACCTAATATAATAGGTGAGCAAAAGGATAACTTTAGAGTTATCATGCCAAATGTTTTACTTACAGGGGTTTCAAAAGATATAAGTAAGGTCTATTATATGTTTTTTAATAATAATGGAGCAGGCTTTTTTATTGAGATTGATAATACATATTTTAATTTTGTTGACTGCAAAGAATTGATAAAGGGGGACCTTTTAACAAATATAAATAGATTGTTAAATCCTAATGATAATATAAGGCTATTAGAATATATAATTGAAAATGTAATGTTTCCATCATAATTGAATAATTTTTGCTTTGCTATTTAGTTGCTAATCTTCTATAAAAAATCTATATGATAATTTAAATACATTCTCTACATATAAAAATGGGATATATTATGAGTAAACAAGAATATGATTATAGAGGAAGGGATTGTCCAGAAGGATATATATTAGTTACAAGACTTATAAGTAAGTTAAATATTGGAGAAAAAATTGAAGTAATAATGGATTCTTGGAGATGCGCAACAATGATAGCATATGAATTCTCTAAGATAAGATCTATAGAGATGAATATTGATAGATTAAATCAAAAAGATATTAAGTTTACTTTTTCTAAAAGATATTAATAATAGTTTTCTAAAAATTTTGACAGATTCCTTATTATATGTTTTTCACTAACCTTATTCCCTATTATTTCAACCCCTTCTGATATAAGTAATATTTTTTTAGCTTCTCTTCCATAAGGTGTATACCCAGCAAGGTCTCCATTACTCTTTATAACTCTATGGCAAGGAATGATAAAATGCCTTTTATTGTTTCTTAGAGCTGCCGCTATAGTTCTTTGATGTACTCTAAGGAAATCTGCTAAGCATTTGTATGTTGTTACATAACCTAAAGGTATTAATTGCAAAATATCATATACATTTTCATATATTTCATTTTTGTCCATATTTATTACCAAAAGCCTGGCCTCGGCTTGGGAAGCCTGCGAGCCCTTTCGGAGCTCACTGGCGAACCCAACGTGGCCGGCTTAACTTCCGGGTTCGATATGAGTCCGGGTGTTGCCCGGCAACTATGGCCGAGCCAGGCAGTTATTATTAGTTTTAGGTGTACAAATATAAGCTTTATGCTTAATGATTTAAAATTAATTTAAAATAATGAAATACTATACATAAGTTATTCCAAAATTTATAATTTTTATAAAATTTTATTAAAAACGATAGAAAGGATGGTAGTAATATGAGCTTGTTAATTCTATACATAGGTAAGCTAAAACAATTTATAAATTTATAAAATATAAAATGGTTCAAGTTATGAAAGAAAAAGCCTTTATGGCAAGAATTCTAATTTTCAATTGGTGGATTAGATGGGAGAATGTGAAGTTAAAGCTAAAAAAGGGTTAATAAGAGTAATAGCTAAAAAAGATGATAACAAAATTAAAAATATCTCCATAACAGGTGATTTTATGGTATTTCCTGAAGATGTGATATGGGAGCTTGAAAAGAAATTGATCGGTGTAAACTCAAGAAAAGAAGATATAAGAAATGTTTTAAATGAAATTCTTAAAAATGCTAATTTGTTAGGATCAACAATAGATGACTTTCTTGATGTAATTATGTGTTCTTTAGAGGCATGAGACTTATGAATTATTTAAGGGTTTTGATGTTTGAAACACCTCACGATGCATATTTTAACATAGCATTTGAAGAAGCATTAGCAAGAGCAAGGGGTTGTAATATAATACCTGATACCTTGAGATTTTTTAGAAATAAAAATGCTGTAATAATAGGGTATTTCCAAAGAGCTGATGAGGAAGTTAATATTAATTATTTAAAGAAGATAGATGCATCATTAGTTAGAAGACCGACCGGTGGTGGAGCAGTTTATCATGATTTAGGAAATTTAAATTATTCAATAGTTGTTTCACATGATAGGGCTAAATCTTTAAGTCCAGTTGATTATATTTTTAATGAATTAATAAAAGGACCAATAAATGCCTTAAATAGCTTGGGCTTCAATGCAAGAGTTGAAAATATAAATGATATTGTAGTAAATAACAGAAAGGTTAGCGGAACTGCTGCAAGCATCTCTTGGAATTCAATTTTCTTTCATGGAGCAATGTTATTGAAAACTGATATTGAAAAGCTTTCAAGTGTTTTAAAGGTATCTCAAAAGAAACTGATCGATAAAGGGATTAGCAATGTAAAATATAGAGTGACAAACCTCTTTGATATAAATGATTCTATTAAAGTTGAAGAAATAATAAATTCCATGGTGGAATCTTATAGAAAGCTTCTAAATTTTAATGGTGTTATTTATGAATTGCCAAGCAAAGAAGAAATAGAAATTGCAAATTTATTATATGAAGAAAAATATAGAAAAGAGGAGTGGAATATGGAAAGAGCCCAGCATCTAATATTTACTAGAGTTGAAGATGAGATAAATAAAATATGCAAAAGATGATGGCATATGGTTGATGGTTTAGCTGTATCCTATGAAAAGTATGATGATAAGGTAGTTATTACGCTTATTGATGGAAAAAGAATTGAATTTTCAAACGCTGATATAAAGATTGAAAAGAAAAGAATTAACTTTTTTAGATCAATCTTGGCTTTTTTCTTTTTCTTTTTAATAGCAATTTTAATAATAATTTATTTACCGCCATGGAAAATTTATGATTTACCTAGGGATCTTAATTTTATATTGTCACTATCTATGTTTGCAATATTAGCTGCTTCCATATATGCTATGTATGTGTCTGCAGATTCTATGAGGAAAAGAGATTCAATAGTTGTTGAATCAAAAAATAAAAAGTTTGTTTATCTGTATATAAAAGGTAAAGAAAGTTAAAAGTTATCTAAAAAGTAAAATGTTATTGATGATGATAACACATCAAGAGATGATCCAGGGTTTATTTTAAGAGGTCTCCACAATTTATCCAAATAATCTAAAGCAAATTTAATTCCATATTTTTTTGCTATTATCTTTGCAATCTCTGCATCATTTCTTGTTTTTATAAATGCATTGAACCCGTTCTTTTTAGCAATTAATGTATCCCCATAAGAAGAGATTAGATGAATAAACCCCCACAAGAATTTTTCGTTTAACTTTTCTTCATTTATTTTTTCCATTTTTTCTTTTATTTCAAGTGAAATTGAATAATTATTGAGCAATTCTTTATAAACTAAATCCCATGAATATTTTTCCAAAACATCTATGAAACTATTTGGGTATCCTTCATTAACATCCTTTTCTAAGCCTTGGTATTTTCCTAGATATGATAATGATAAGCCTTTCAGTATCTCATAATACTCAATACCTTCTTCCCTTCCTGTATTTCTTATAATTTCGCTAGATGCCTTGGCTATCTCGTAACTATTTTGCCCATAATATATTGCTATGGAAAAAGGTAGATGCAAAAGAAATTCTCCTAATGCAATGTTTTTACCAATATTATTTTCAATAAGAAATTTTCTATATAATTTAAAGCCATAGGCTATTATATTTTTTTCTTCTTTTTCATATCTTTTGCAGGTCTCGTACATAACTTTTTGGACTATATTTGAATGAATTAAAAAATCATAGTAATTTTTATCTTTATGCCTCTTTTCTGGTGTTACAGCACCTGGCTTTGGGGTCAATGAAGGTTCAACAAGTAATCCATTTGTAATCTTAGAAATCATATCACATAACAACATTATTCCCTCAAATTTTGTAGAAAATCATCGAGTGTTTCAGATTTGTTTAATATCTTTAATACTAAGTTGTTTGATCCAAGCTTCCTTTTCATCTTATACAATGCCTCTAAAAAAATTTCTTGAGGCATGGAGTCAGGTCCGCAATGCCTTTTTTCATAAAATATATCAATTGCTTGATTTAGTTGCATGTCCTTAAATAAAATTAAGTATGAAACTACTATAGTTCCAGTCCTACCACAACCAGCATGGCAATGTACATAAACGCTGTTGTTTTTCTTTAGCTTTTTATCAATGATTTGAACTGCTTTACCTATGTTTTTTATTGGCTCAACATTGAAATCCTCTAATGGTAAAACAATTCTCTGATTTCCATCCCCTTTTACTGAGCATGAAGGATCCAGAGTTATGATTATATCTGCATTTATCCCATAATTTCCTAAATCCACGCAACCTGGGCCTGCATAAAGTTTATCAATTATCCAAACTGGATGACCAACCAATTTTATTTTCCTCCTGCTATTTCCTTTGCTGTTTTAAATACTGAGACCCAATCATCCCATTTCATAAGCCCTGTGTTAGTATTTCTTGCACTTGGATGATAGCTTGCTATCATCCATTTTCCATCCGGTAATTTATATTTAGCTAGATGCTTAAATTCGTATTTGACATTATATAAGCTATTTATTGTATCAAAGGCTATTTTACCGAGAGCTATGATTACCTTTAGTTTTTTTAATTCTTTTAGCTCTTCAATTAAATATGGAAGGCAGTTATTTATCTCTTCCTTGCTAGGTTTATTTTGTGGAGGAGCACAATGGATAACTGCTGTTATATAAACATTAAATACCTTGAGACCATCATTTATATCATGAGATATTGGTTTATTAGATAAGCCCACTTCATATAAGGCCTTAAAAAGCCAATCTCCTGAGTGATCTCCAGTAAAGAGCCTACCAGTTCTATTTCCTCCATTTGCTGCTGGGGCAAGCCCGATAATTCCTATTTCCGCATTTTCATCTCCGAAGCTTGGAACAGGTTTGGCCCAGTAATTCCAATTTCTAAACCTTTTTGGAGGTTTTTCTGAAACTTCCTTTATATATTTCATTAGCCTAGGACATTTTTGACATGAAATGATTTTTTCTTGCAATTCTTTTAAATCGCTCATTTTTGCTCAATTAATTATTTTAAACTGTAAATTTAAATGATTAGCAATATTTTTATTTTATAATAATTTGTTTATTATTTCTTCTATGTTATTGGGGTTTGCATTTAATCTATTTGTTTCATCAAAATAAATGTTTGGATCCTTTAATGCATGGCCTGTAAATATTAAAACAACTTTGCTATCTTTTTCAATATAATTGTTTTCTAATAGTTTTTTATACCCAGCATATGAAGATGCCGAAGCAAGTTCAACACCAATTCCTTCTTCCCTTGCCAACTCTATTTGAGCATTTATTATTTCATTATCTGATACCCTTATAGCAGTCCCTCTTGATTCCTTTATTGCATTTATCGCCTTAATCCAATTCACTGGCTTTCCGATTCTTATTGCTGACGCTAAAGTTTCAGGGTAATCAACAAACCTTATTTGATTTCTATCGTTTTCTATTATATCAACAATTGGAGAGGCATTTTCTGCTTGAACAGCTATCATGTGAGGTAATTTATCTATTAGATCCATGTTATTTAATTCCTTAAACCCCTTCCAAATAGCATATATATTTCCAGCATTTCCTGTTGGTACTATAACATAATCAGGAACTCCTTGATCCTCAAATATTTCAAAGGCTATTGTTTTCTGGCCTTCTAATCTCCAAGGATTAAATGAGTTAACAGGATATATTTTATTATTATAATAAATTTTCTTAACTTCTTTCATTGCTACATCAAAGCTACCTTCGACCTCTAGGATTATAGCTCCATGTAGAATTGATTGAAATAATTTTCCCTTGGCAACCTTATTTTTTGGCAAAACCAATATTGTTTTAAGTCCAGCCCTTGCTGAATATGCAGAAGCTGATGCCGCAGTATTACCTGTTGATGCAGCTATCACACTTTTATAGCCTAGATTTAGCGCGTTGCTAATTGCAACAGTCATTCCTCTATCTTTAAAACTACCTGTTGGATTAAGCCCCTCATATTTAAAATATAAGTTTCTGTATTTTTTTGAATTTATTAACGGCGTGTTTCCTTCATTAAGTGTTACAATTTTTTTATATTCTCCAGGTATAAGCTGTTTATATCGCCAAACTCCTCTTCCCTTAAATTCTTTAAAATTCGATTGATCATTAATTATTTCCAGCAAACCACCGCATTTAGGACACGTAATCAACTCTTGGTTCAGTTCGAATACTGAATTACAAGAAAGGCACTTCATAAAACCCCGCTTGTCAATAATCTCACCAAGATCTTGTCAATTTCTCAAATTTATAAATCTTTCTTTTTTATTGTTAACTCCCCGGTTAACAATATCTAGATTATAACAAACCATAAATTTTTTGATTAAAATATTAATATGGGGAATAAAATGGAGATTTGCAGCAAGGAAGTTAGCTTAGTTGGTTTAGGTACTTGGGGTTTCGGTGGAGGTTATTGGAGCGAAGATTATTCTGAGGATAATAAATATACGGGTATATTGTTATTTGCATATGAGAAAGGCATTAATTTATTTGATACTGCTGAAATGTATGGAAATGGACATACAGAAGAATTAATTGGGGAAGCATTAAAAGACTACCAAGAAAAAGTTTTTATCATTTCTAAAGTATGGTCAAACCATTTACATTACGATGACTTAATTAAGTCAGCAATAAAGAGTAGGGAAAGGCTAAAGATGAAGAGCATAGATCTTTATTTAATCCATTGGCCAAATAAAAATGTAAAAATAGAAGAATCAATAAAAGCTATGGAGTATCTTATAGATAAAGGGATTATAAGGTGTATGGGAGTTAGTAATTTTGATGTTGAGCTTTTAAACGAAGCTATAAATTCAACAAAAAAATATGAAATTGTTGCCGATGAAATAGAGTATAATGTTTATAATAAATGGGCTGAAAAAGATTTAATACCTTTTGCAAATAAAAATGGTATTAAAATAATTGCATATTCTCCTTTAGGAAAAGGAAGGGTATATTATGATGAGAAATTAAAAGAAATAGGGAAAAAATATGGAAAAACTAGCGTACAGATCGCATTAAACTATTTAATTAGAAACTCTATTCCTATACCAAAATCGGCTAATAAAAATCATATTGAGGAAATAATGGGATCAATAGATTTTAGTCTAACAGATAATGACTATGAATCTATAAAAAATTTATAAGCTAATATAAAAGATTTAAAGAAATAAAAGGATTTTTTATTGCATAATAAGAAAAATTTCTATATAAAGTGAAATATTATTTATTTAATTTACGGATTTATCTTTTAGTTTGCCTTTTATTTAATATAAAGTTGATTTATTAATTCTAATAAAAAAATAAAGCTCCTTAATATTCTTATATTTTTTGAAAGCTATTTTATAAAATTTGATAAAAATTCCTTAACAATTTTATCAGATCCGACCCTCTCCTCGCCCTGAAGGGCTTGTTCTCGAGGTCTTAAGGGTTACCTATGGGAGCTACTTTGTTATGAAATACCATATAAGATATTGGTTTC